>JBDGZZ010000035.1:0-45836 GCA_039588335.1 Gemmatimonadota bacterium
TGGAAGGGTATCTCTATCCTACCACCTACTACCTACAGGTTGGGGCCTCCGCTTTGGATGTACTGCGTCAGATGACCGACTCGTTCGAGGCCCGCTGGTTGCCCGAGTGGGACAGCAGACTGGATAGCCTAGGCCTCGCCCGAGATGAGATAGTGACGTTGGCATCCATCATCGAGGGCGAGGACCCGCACGAGCTAGACCGTTTGCTGGTGTCATCGGTTTACGGAAACCGCTTGGCCACGGGTCTGAGGCTACAAGCCGACCCCACCGTCGTGTATGCGATTGGGAGGCGGCGTAGACTGTACAACAAGGATTACGGAGTACAATCGGAGTACAACACCTACAAGATTTGGGGATTGCCGCCCAGTCCCATCAGTCAGCCTTCTGCGGAAAGCTTGGAGGCTGCCCTGTATCCAGCTCCGTCGGAATTCTACTACTTCGTGGCTCGGTCGGACGGGAGGCACGTATTCTCACGGTCCTATCGTGAACACCTGGCCACAATCCGCAAGATTCGGAATCGTAGCCGGAGCACTGGACCACGAACAGACCAATAGGTTTCGGGACCAGCCTTTCCAGCTGACACTCAGTCTCATTGCCACTGCTCACCGTCGTCGCCGGGAGCAGTACGGTGTTATCTTGAACCCACTCTGACATCCGAACCACAGGACAGACCGTGGGCTCAGCGGGAAACGACGACAAGACGGAAGCCCCATCGCTCGACTTCATTCGAGCGAAGGTCGCGGAGGATCTCGAAACCGGCAAGTACACCGGGCGCGTCGCCACGCGATTCCCTCCGGAACCGAATGGCTTTCTCCACATAGGGCACGCCAAGGCAATCTGCCTCAATTTCGGTATCGCCATAGAGAATCAAGGCGGTACCTGTAACCTGCGCTTCGACGATACGAACCCTATCACGGAGGAGGACAAGTACGCCCAGGCAATACAGGAAGACATTCGTTGGCTCGGATTCGATTGGGAAGATCGTCTCTATTACGCGTCAGATTATTTCGAGAAGTTCTACGATTACGCGGTCAAGTTGGTCAAGAATGGAAAGGCCTATGTAGACAGCCTCAACGAGGAAGAGATAAGGGAGTATCGCGGAACGGTGACGGAGCCGGGCAGAGACAGCCCGCACCGCAGCAGGTCGATAGAAGAGAATCTCGATCTTTTGGAGAGGATGAGGGGAGGAGAGTTCCAAGACGGAGCTTACGTTCTGCGCGCGAAGATCGACATGGCGTCACCGAATATGTTGATGCGCGATCCCTTACTATACCGCATTCGCCATGCACACCACTATCGCACGGGCGATAACTGGTGCATCTATCCGATGTACGACTTTGCTCACTGCCTCGAAGATGCAATAGAGCTTATTACGCACTCGCTGTGCAGCCTCGAGTTCAAGGACAATCGAGAGCTATATGATTGGGTTCTCAAAGAGGTAGAGATCCCGAATCCACCAGAGCAGACCGAGTTCGCCCGGCTCGATCTCGATTACACCGTTCTCAGTAAGCGGAAGCTGATTCGACTGGTCGAGGTGGGACACGTCATTGGGTGGGATGATCCCCGCATGCCTACGCTGGCCGGCTTGCGGCGTCGTGGCGTGACACCCGAAGCAATACGAACGTTCTGCGACATGATAGGTGTGGCTCGGGTCGACAGCAGGGTCGACATCGGCAAGCTCGAGTTCTGCATCCGTGACGACTTAAACCGTAGAGTGCCAAGGGTAATGTGCGTGCTCCGGCCGCTGCGCGTCGTAGTCGAGAACTATCCGAAAGACAAGGTGGAATGGCTCGATGCACCGTACTATCCGCACGACGTACCGAAGGAAGGCTCTCGCAAGGTGCCGTTCTCACGTGTCCTTTACATCGAACGAGAGGATTTCGAAGAACAGCCGCCCGACAAATTCTTCCGACTGGCTCCGGGCCGGGAGGTGAGGCTGCGGTATGGCTACTTCATCAAGTGCGACGAGGTGGTGAAAGATCCCGAGACGGGTGAAATCACGGAACTGCTCTGCAGTTACGACCCTGAGAGCAAGGGAGGGGCGGCGCCGGACGGCCGCAAGGTAAAAGGGACCATCCACTGGGTTTCTGCCGAGCATTCACTGCCGGCCGAGATCAGGTTGTACGATCGGCTGTTCACTGTTCCAAATCCCGACGACCCAAGGGAATGCGACGATTTCATGTCGTGCTTGAATCCAGAGTCGAGAGTCATTCTGCACGGCGGTCGCATCGAACCGAGCGTGGCAAATGATCCGTCCGGGACCAGATACCAGTTCGAACGTCTGGGTTATTTCTGCAGCGATGTCGTTGACTCATCGTGGGGCCAACTGGCATTCAACCGGACGGTCAGCCTCAGAGATACCTGGGCCAAGATCACATCTGGTGAAGTCGAAGTGCGTGCGGCGTCGACGCCGGCAAAGGAGCCATCGAGGAACGAAGGAATGCGAACCCGCACCCCGGAAGCGAAGTCGGAACGGGTGCGAGTCGGCACCGCAGAGTACAGCGAGAGAATCGATCGGTACCGTAAACTGGGTGTGGGGGAGGGTGAGGCGCAGCTGCTAGCAGACAACCGAACTCTGGCTAATTTCTTCGAGGAGTCTCTGACGACTTGTGATGATGCAAGGGCGGTAGCAAACTGGGTCACGAACGATGTAGCGAGGGAGCTGAAGGGGAAGGATTCTGCCCATCTGTCGTTCAGCGCGAGTCAGCTCGGATCTCTGGTCCGGTTGGTCGATGATGGTACGGTGTCACGCACGGCTGCGAAGGATGTATTCGAGGAGATGGTTCGTGACGGTGGCGACCCGGCTGTGATAATCCGCGCAAGGGGACTCGAGCAGGTCACTGACATTGAGGCGGTGGAGATGCTGGTGGCCAAGGTAGTGGACGACCATCCGGCCGAAGCCGGACGCTATCGCGAAGGGAAAAGGGCTTTACTGGGCTTCTTCGTTGGTCTAGTGATAAAGGAGAGCGGTGGTAAGGCCAATCCGGCAGTGGTAAAGCAGTTGATTCAGGAAAAGCTAAAGTGAGTCGTCCCCCTGGCTTCCTTCTCTCCCTGCTTGACTGCTCCTAAGGCTCCAGGTATACCTGCCCATCCTTCATTACCCAGATCACGTTCCACAATGCGGCGATGTCACTCGAAGGATTGCCTCTAACAGCAATCAGATCTGCTAGCAGGCCTTCTCGTACCGAGCCAACTTCATCGTCGATGCCAAACAGTGCCGCGTTGAGCGACGTTGCTGAGCGTACGGCATCGAGCGACGTCATTCCGTACTCCACCATGAGTTCTAGCTCTTTCACATTGTTGCCATGGGAGTAAACGCCGACGTCTCCGCCGAAGCAGATGGGGACTCCCGCGTCGAGGGCTGAACTAAAAGTTCTCTTCTTCTGTGTGACGCGCGCCGGAGCCGGGTCGCTGCCCTTGCGCCAACCGGCGTACTCCGACACCGATTCCACGGCCGCGAGAGTGGGACAGAGTGCGACGCCATGCGACGCCATCAACTCGAGCACTTCTCGGTTGGCGTTGTCGCCATGCTCGATGGTCTTGATCCCCGCCAGTACTGAGCGCCGTATTCCTTCCGTCGTCGCCGCATGTGCGACAACGGGGCGTCCTGAGCTGCCGGCTACCTCAACCACCAGCTCAAGTTCGGCTTGGGTGAATGTCGGCTGTGCGGATCCGTTAGGTCCCCAACGGTAGTCTGCGTAGATCTTGATCCAATCCGCCCCCCGACCAATCTGATCCCGTATAACCTTGATCAAGTTGTCGTGGCCATCCGCAATCTCGGCTCCTTTGGGAAGGTGATGCTCCGGAGCACCCTTCGGATTGTAGCTTCCAGTGGCGACGATTGCCTTGGTCGTTACGATCATCCTGGGGCCGGGGATCGCGCCGACCTCGATCGCTTCCTTGAGCCCCACGTCCGCATAGCCCGCTCCCTCGGTTCCCAGATCCCGAACTGTGGTAACACCGGCCATTAGTGTCTTCCTGGCGTGTACTGTCGCTCGGGCTATTCGTTCGGCGAGCGACTCATTCAAGACCTGATCGGTCCACGGAGTCTCGTTGTAAGGATGGAGTAACAGGTGCGAGTGACCCTCTATGAGTCCGGGAAGGAGTGTGGCGTCGGGAAGCTCGACCACCGTAGCTCCGGCAGGAGTGCCAACACGGTCAGGAGGGCCTACCGCGACGATCCGTGTACCGCTCACAGCCACGACCCATCCTTCGTGTACGTCCAGGCCGTCGAATACCCTGGCAGGTCGAAGCAGGAAGGTGTCCTGTGCCCACGTCGTAGACGACACACACAACATGAGGCTGAGCAGGAGCTGATAGACCTTTGGACTGGACGGTTTCATGACCGATGTCCCCTGGGGAATGACAGTGAGATGGTGCCAAGATAGGATGTGGACACTATCCGTCGAGCGCAACTGGCTGAGAGGTGGCGACGTGTTTGGGATGCCGGTGCCGGTATGATTTCTGCGACAGTGATCATCCCGACCTGCGGTGTTTCGGGCGGTGTGATTCTCGTGGGACCTCCGGTCTATTTCGCAATGGCGAGAGATGGGATATTCTTCGCCAAGGTGGGTCGCGGCCACAGCATCGGTGTTTGAGCTGCGTCCCAAGCTGGACCGACATGGTCGTAGTGGCAAATGGAGGCGGCGGGCCGTCAGGGCCACAAGCCGATAGGAAACCAGCCAAGAGGATGTCATGGCGCGAATTCTAGTGGTGGATGACGAAGATCTGGTTCGCAACACACTTCGCAGGATTCTAGAGCGCGACGGTCACGAGGTGGTGGAGGCCGAGAACGGTGAAGTGGCGTTGGAGAAATTCAAGCAGAAGCAGACCGATCTAGTCATTGTCGATTTGTTCATGCCGGTTATGGATGGGCTGGAGCTTCTGAACGAGCTGAGGCTGGAGTTCCCTGGAACGAAAATGATCGCCATCTCGGGATCTATCTACGAACGCAGGCCCAGATTCCTTGAGATAGCCGGTAGAATGGAGTCAGTGAAGACACTAGCCAAGCCGTTCACGGCCCAGGAGGTCGTAGACGTGGTCAACGAGACTCTCGAAGAGGAACCGTCCGACTCAGAGGAGTGACGGTCAATTGATCTGGCACGAAGGCGATTATCGCTGCCTCGTCCTGCCAGTGATCGGGATTGACTTCTGATGTTCGGCCCGCATTTCCTGATGTAATCACAACCTGCCATCTGGGCCTAGTTGGTTCTCGCCAACGACGCAACCACGGCCTATCTTAGCGATCATGGTGTTTAGAATCGGCTGCGGGAAAGCAGAACTTGCCTGCGCAGCGGTACCTATCAGTCACTGTTTCAGCTGGAGGATTGTCATGAAGCGGCTACTAGCCGTTATCGCCGGTGTTGCCGCGGCGACCGGGTGCTCCGCGTCGGACGCTGCCGATCTCATTCTGGTGAACGGCCAGGTGTATACTCTTGATGACCAGCAGCCATGGGCCGAGGCGTTGGCTGCACGAGGTGAACGGATAATCGCTGTCGGGTCGAATTCGGAGATCAGAAGACTCGAAGGGTCGGAGACCGAGACAATCGATCTCAAAGGCGCGTTCACTTTGCCCGGCTTCAACGACAGCCATGTGCATATTGGTTCAACCGGTGCCCTTCTCGTCGGCGTGAATTTGTTGGATGTGCACGAGCCCCGGGCGTTCACGCAGAGAATCGCGGCCGCGGCCGGACGTCTACCAGATGGCAGCTGGATCACTAGGGGGGACTGGGGTGCGTACGAACAGTGGGCTGCTGGATCCTCGGGTCAGGACGAGGGTGGACAGGAGACTGAGGCAGGGCCATTCACTCCAAACCGAGGGATGGTTGATGATGTCACTCCGAACCACCCGGTGTTGGTTTCTCGGTTTGACCGGAGCATGTATCTAGCCAACAGTCTGGCACTCGAGCTTGCCGGAATAGACAGAAATACGCGTGCGCCACGGGGTGGTGTGATCGAAAGGGATGCGTCCGGCGATCTGACGGGAGTGTTGCGGGGAGCCGCTGCCCGTATGGTCATGGATGTGATCCCATCCACTCCATTTGAGACCCGCTTGACACAGGTAAACGCGGTGCTCGAAGAAGCTCGGACCGTGGGAGTAACGACTATACAGGATCTCACGACGGCTCCGCAGCTCGAGGCATATCGTGAACTGCAGCGTCGTGGCGAGCTGACCGCTCGGATACTGCTTCGACCAACACTGGACAACGTAACTCACGTTTCAGCTCTGGGAGTCACCCAGGGATTTGGGGACGACTGGCTCAAGTTCATAGGGTACAAGGCCTGGGTTGACGGGATCATGGGAAGCAGCGGTGCCATGTTTTTCGAACCGTACGACCACGATCCTACGAATAAGGGACTGGTGCGGCAGATCATGTTCCCGGAGGGACGAGAAGGTGCCGCACTTTCGATGACGCTGGACCAGCACTATACCGATTTCCCACCGGGGAATATCGAACGGCTGCTATACGAAGCCGTGCCCACTGGCCTGTCACCGCACGTCCATGCTATTGGCACGAAAGGCGTGCGGATTCTGCTCGATGTGTATGAGAAGGTTCTGACGGAGCATGGCCTGGTGGATGAAGACCATCGTTGGAGGGTCATCCACGCGCAGGTCGTCCATCCGTCTGACATCGGCAGGTTCGGCGACTTGAAGTTGGTGGCGGAGGTGAATCCGTATCACATATCCGACGATATGCGGTGGATGGAGGAGAGGATCGGACAAGAGCGTTCCAAGGGAGCGTACGCCTTCCGCAGCCTGAAAGACGCCGGTGCAGTTCTGATATTCGGCAGCGACAGTCCGGGGACCAACGCGGCACGTTATTACTTGAGCCCCGTCTACGGTCTGTACGCAGCTGTGACTCGTCAGACCCTAACAGGTGAGCCAGCCGATGGATGGTTTCCCGACCAGCGTCTGACCATAGAGGAGGCTATCGACGCATACACCAGAGCACCGGCCTGGGCTTCATTCGAGGAAGATATCAAAGGGGCACTTACGGCTGGAAAGCTCGCCGACATCGCCGTATTTGACACGAATCTCATTGAGGTCGGCAATGACGACCCGGCGAAGCTACTCGACGCAAAGGTGCTTTATACAATTGTGGGTGGCAGGGTTGTATATGAAGTAGCTGGAAACTAGAGGTCAGGAGTGAATGGTTGTGCTGGATCTCACGATGCCGGACACGAGTGGGGAGGAGACTTTTGAGGTGCTGCACGAGATTCGGCCCAACATTCCCATTTTGCTGTCGAGTGGTTATAGCGAACTAGAAGTGATGGAACCGTTCAAGGAGAAGAGCGTGGCGGGGTTCATGCCGAAGCCCTATGAGATGACCACCGTGCGCGAGATGCTGAGGAATGCTTCGGAGGGTCACTCGAGCTAGGAGAACGGACGACGGGCGGGGAGCGGGACGTACGAACTATCCTGCTCCCATGTCGCTCCGTTCCGCAGGTGCTACTCCACGGCTAGAACTTGCCGAACTTGAAAGTGAGTGACCCAAAGGGCGCACTAAGTGCGGCGCTGGACATGACAACAACGTCGACATCCGTGACCCAGCGGTGTCCGCCGCCGAATCCCATTCGGAAGTAGGGCGCGACATTGAGCATCAGATGGGCCGCGCCTTCTAGGACGAACACCGCCTGTGACTCGAACACACCATAAGATCGGGTGGTGAGACCGCCACCCCCCACCAACCCCCACAGCGTGAAATGAACGAGACCGTTTGAGTTGTTGATGTACTCCAGTTCCAGACCCCCGTATCCGAACTCGACATCCCGACGCGGCGGGAACCCATCGATATCGACGTCGTTCACCAAACCGTAGCCACCTCCTCCAATCAGGAAGGTGTGATTGATTATCCGCCCTCCTCTGCCGCCGATGAGCATGGAGAACTCGTTGTTGACTTCGGTGAACTTCACTACCGGCGCTCCATGCCACCTGACTCAACCGAACGGGTCACGAGCGTCCGTTCTTGACCCTGCGCTTGCGATGTGATGGCCAGCAAAAGAGTCACAACCGAAATAGTGTTTCGCATCACCGGCCTCCTGTAAGACCTTACAATCAACACCCTCATGGTGGCAAAAGGTTTACGCATGAATCGCGAATGAAACCTCGACTAAGAGGCGGCCTTGACAGGCGCCTTGTGAAAACATATCGGCGGTTGGAGGGTATGTTCCACATGGCTGTGAGGCACCGGGAGGTTGTAGTGCAACCAGTGCGCTTCGATATACCCTTTTGGGTCATCTGCATCTGCTGTTTCCTAGTGGGATGTGCAGCCTCGCCCGAACAGGAATCGTTCGTGGTTGAACCGGATCAGTTCTACCGCACCACGAACACTCTGGTGCTCACACCGGTCAGCCTGCCGGATGAACTCGAGTCATTTGCAGACCACATGGCCGAGTTCGATTCGTTGATTGCGAGTTATCTGACTGGGGCTGGTTTCAATCTGATACCCGCACTTGAGTACTCCGCAATCTGGGAGGCGGTGATGGACAGGGCAGACGGGTTGTTTGACTCCATCACCGGCGAGAGGGACGAGGAGAAGTTCGAGGCGGCCCGCGACAACCTGTTCAACAAGCTCACGGAACTGTATCAGCCAGATGCGCTACTCTATCCGGAGATCTGGATTGTCGAGGCACCATTCTCTGATGGGACCGCTCGGTGGGATGGTACGTCACAGGCACTGATCGGATTCGGCACCCGACTGGTCGATGCGCTAGGCGCCGCATTCAGCCAGTCGGAAAGCAGCCTTCCGGAAGGCACTGTCGGTGCGGTGTCACTGGTGGTTTTCATCGAGAGCATGGAGGGGGAGGAACTTTACATGAACTCAGGGGGAATCCAGGTGCTGGAAAAGGTGGGCAGAGATCCTCGGGATATTAGGCCGGTTCCAGACGACGACTTGTTGTCCGATCACGATCGGAACCGTAGGGCGGTGCTGACTGTACTCAAGCCGCTTCTTGCCGAACTTCGCGATCGTTCCGGAATGAAATAGCCACGGACTCGAAGTGCCCGCGGCTATCTCCTGCGAATAGCGAGGGCGCGTTACGGAGCAGGTATGTACGACTCCGTAAGACGAGCCTCCACCAACAGTCTTATTGTGTCTCCCGCCGCCGCAGTCAACGGTTGCGTCTTTACTGCCGCCCGAGCCCTGGAGACATGGTTGTAAGCACGTGTGGCTTCGAACGAGTACACCTTGAGGCGGAATTGGGTATCTCCGTCGGCCAGTTTGGTTGGAACAGCCAACTCGGCCGTACTCAGACGATGCACCGAACCGAGACGGTAGCGATCTCCATCGTCGGTCACTGCGTACACCACGACCTCCAACGCGTTACGGTTGTCGATCTTGACCGTCGCTTCGTCGTCCTGGGCCTGGGCAGCGAGCGACGTCGCGGCGATCGCCACGAAGGCGAACGCGGCAATTACTGTGTTGCGTATCTTCTGTGCAGTCATTGTCCACTTTCCTCCCAGAAGTGTTAGTTGCACATGGCGCGGTTGTTTCCAGCGGTACTTATAACGCGGTCAAAAACCGATTTGTTTCAGTGTTCCCGCTATGATGAAAGATGCAACATGGAGGTGTTCAACATGAGGGACACGGGTGTGACTCCCACGTCCTCACGGGTGGACATGTGTGACAGATTGGAGACGGTGGGAGTCACATTAGATCACTGGGCCGATGCCACGCCAGGCGAAGATCTTGCGCAGCCTAGCCACGTGATTCCCATCGAACAAGTTTCGATTTGCATCGAGGATCGCGCGAGCAGCGCGAGCAAAAGTGGTGAACCCGTCCAGCTGAAAATGACTTTCCAAAATGATCCTGTCGGCAACGTCTCTGCCGATGGCTTCACGGATGTCCCATAGAGTGGCCGACCAGATCAGTCCGTTTTCGTGTTCCTCGGCCCACTTGCCGTGGTCGAAACTCTCGAAAGTGTACTTCTCGTCAAGCCTGCGAACGCAGGGTGGATCGTAGATCGCATCCCATGTGATTCCATCCCAGGTCATAACCGACGTCGAGTACTCCTTTGGCTTCTGCTCTGCGAAGAAACTCGCGGAGAAGTAATCGCCGAACCCCTCGCCCATGGCGGCCGCTTGCGCTGACTGCCCGAAGCCGGGACAGATCGCGTCTTGGATGGCGTGTCCAAACTCGTGTAGGATCGTCTCAGCGTCCTCGGCGTCGTCGACACCACCGGTTCCAAAGGTGAGCCGCTTGAGGCCGGGGCTGTACCATGAACTGTCCATCCTGGTACCGTTGACGTTCACTGCGAGGGGCTCACGAAAGATTGCCCTCGATCGGTTGTAGCCTAGGTTCTCCAGGTAACGGATTGCTCGGTCCAAGTGGTAG
Organism: Gemmatimonadota bacterium; assembly: GCA_039588335.1. Classification (GTDB taxonomy): domain Bacteria; phylum Gemmatimonadota; class Gemmatimonadetes; order Gemmatimonadales; family GWC2-71-9. The sequence goes on from JBDGZZ010000035.1 coordinate 10,335, forward strand.
TAGGCCATCACTTCTTCGAAGCCCTTTTGATTCGACTTGAAGTGGAACTGCAAATCGGGTCTTTGTACGCGATTTTCGGTGGGTTGTGTGGTGACACGGCGTCCATCCAGAAAGCCGGTTCCATCCAGATCCTCCAGCACGACTCGTGTGTACGCCGCCTGCGGGACTCTGCGTTTGGGTCGTCCGTCCACGAGCAGCTTGCGGTGGTCACCCAGCGCGATGACGGGGTTGGGATCGAAGACGGTACCACTGCCTCGCGCTCGTCCTAGGTTCTCACGGCTGCGCAGGATGCGACCGGTCTGGGCATCTACGTGAACCAACCATTCCTCTCGTGGCTTGGTTCTGTGGAGACGTACGCGGTACGCAAGCATGAGTGAATCGTCCTTGGGGAACCACATCTCTTCTACCTCGAACACCCGTGCTTTGGCGCCCGCCCTCACCGACCGCAGAGCGCGCCGCTTTGCCATTTCCACACTGAGCTTTGGCTGCGTGGGAGTCGGCAGCAGGTGTTTGGGAACTGCCCGGTCCTTCACCAGGTAGATGCTTCGATCCTGATCCATGTGGACCGTCACATAAGCCCGGTGGACCCGCAGGCCTTCGTGGAACTGCTGGTAGATGACGTGTGTGGCGCCGAGGCTTTTGATAATCCGTTGACGACGCAGTGTGCGCATCACGCCCCGCAACGCGAAGAGGTCGGCGTTGGTCTTGATGAATTCCTTTGCGACCTTCTGTGGCGTACCGACCCCACGTGCCGATTTGAAGCCCCATACCTCCTTGGGAGAACCGTAGTATCGTCCGGGGACGATCCGGAACGATCCTTCCTCCAGCGCATTCATGAACACCCCCTACGTTGAACCGTCGCCTCGCCATTGGCTAAGGTAACCACTATCTTAGCAGCCGTTCGTTGATTCGACGACCGTTTCCCCTCCTGTCCCGCAAATAGCGGCGGTGAACCGCCGAGGAGCCTGGTGCATGACGGAGAAGAAGCTCCCGCCTACGGCATACGAGTTAAGGGAAGGCGAAGAATTCGTACCGTTTACTTACGGACAGATCCTAACCGAGGCGACCCTCAAGGCCGTGATATCAGGTGTCCTGCTGGGGATGATCTTCGGTGCGGCAAACACATATCTGGGTCTAAAGGCCGGCCTGACCATAAGCACGTCGATACCGGTCGCCGTGCTTACTGTGGTGGTCTTCAGATTGTTCTCGGCATTCGGCCTGCGGCACAGCATCTTGGAAACCAACATGTCGCAGACCGTAGGATCGGCGAGTTCGTCAGTTGCCTCCGGTGTGCTCTTCACGATCCCGGCGCTGTTCATGTGGGGCATGAGTCCCGAGTGGAGGCAGATCACGCTACTGGCGATGTGTGGTGGGTTGATCGGTGTGCTATCGATGATTCCGCTACGCCGATACCTGATCAAGCGAGAGCACGGTAAGCTGCCCTATCCTGAGGGGATGGCGTGTGCGGAGGTACTGGTAGCCTCAGAAAGTGGGGGCCGCCAGGCCATGCCGGTGTTCGCTGGTATCGGCGTTGGGATGTTGTTCAAGCTCATCACCGATGGATTCAAGTTCGTAAAGGGGACGTTCTCGCTTCCTCTCGTCGGCAAGGCAAGTATCTCCGCCAGTGTGTCACCCGCTCTGATCGGTGTCGGATACATACTGGGTCCGCGGATCGCCACCGTGATGGTGGCCGGAGGGGCCCTATCGGCCCTCGTGATCATTCCTGCAATCAATATTTGGGGTGGGGGACTCACCCAACCCTTGTATCCTGAGCCGGAGTTGCTGATCCGTGACATGTCGGCCAGTGATATCTGGAACCGCTACGTGCGCTACATAGGGGCCGGTGCCGTCGCCACTGGGGGGTTGATCACGTTGATCAGGTCCATTCCCACAATGGTTGAGTCGTTCCGGCTAGGAATCGGCCAACTTGGCAAGAACGTGGTGGCGGCAGTAGAAAGGACTGACCACGACCTCTCGTTCAAGACGGTGTTGGTCTTTCTAGTCGCAATTCTTCTGGTGCTGACCTTAGTGCCGGGCATCCTCGGCTACATCGATTCAGTGCCGGTCAGGGCGTTGGCCTCGGTGCTGATTGCGGTATTCGCTTTCTTCTTTGTGACGGTCAGTTCGCGGATTGTGGGATTGGTCGGGGTCACCTCGAATCCGACGTCGGGCATGACAATCGCCACACTGTTGGGGACGAGCGTGGTGTTCCTGATGTTGGGCTGGACCGACGCAGCGGGAAAAGCCACTGCGCTAATGGTTGGCACGGCTGTCTGCATTGCAGCTTCGATAGCGGGTGACACGTCGCAGGACCTGAAGACCGGATTCGTGTTGGGCGCCACGCCACGGCTCCAACAGATGGGTGAGTTGGTAGGAGTAATCACCTCGGCCGGCATTGTGTGCCTGGTGGTCATGTTACTCGATGCAAACGTCGTGGGGGGGTTGGGGGGCAGTGAGTTACCGGCGCCCCAGGCTACACTCATGAAGCTGGTGATTGACGGCGTATTGGATCAGAACCTTCCCTGGATGTTGGTTCTGGTCGGTGTTGGCATCGGGCTAGCCGCGTCGCTCTTCAAGATTCCGGTTCTCGCGTTTGCTGTCGGAGTGTACCTGCCTCTGTCGACCATGGGCGCCGTGTTCCTCGGCGGTCTGATGCGTCACCTGCTCACGCGCAATCGCGCTCCGGAGGAAGCCGAGCGGAGACGAGAGCAGGGCGTGCTGTTCGGATCGGGCCTAGTCGGTGGCGGTGGGCTCACTGGGGTCGTTCTTGCTCTTTGGGTCGCGTTGCGCGGTGGTGAACGAATCGTTGGATTCCCGCCGACCATTCCCGGGTTCGCTGAGATGATCCTTTCGGGGCTCACGATCGCTGCGATCCTATGGCTGATGGTGTGGATGGTGAATTGGCGGGAGGAGGGGCACTAGCGCGCCGTTTGATACATTGACATTCATCGACTTCACGCTGTCTGTTCTCGTGGTCACTATCGGGGCCACGTTACAGGGGACGATCGGCTTTGGGCTGGGCATGTTTGCTGCACCTTTGTTGCTGCTCATCAACCCAGCCTTTATCCCGGCTCCGCTTCTCTGTGCCGCACTTGCATTGACGTTGTCTCTCACACACCGGGAGCGGCACTCGATTCGATTCTCGGATTTGGGATGGGCGCTCTCGGGGCGGGTAGTTGGCATCACGGGCGGTGTCCTGGTGCTTGCTACCACGTCACCAGATCGAATGCGATTCTGGTTCGGAGTTCTACTGCTTGCGGCGGTAGCTATGAGTGCGTCCGGCATCCGCTTTCGACCACAGCCCGGCGCTCTTTCTGTGGCAGGCGCCGTCTCAGGATTCATGGGGACGACGATTTCAATCGGCGGGCCACCCATGGCGTTGGTGTATCAGCATGCTTCGGGGCCGCGGATGAGAGGAACGCTGTCGGCGTTCTTCACAATCGGCGTGGTCATGTCGTTGACTGCATTGAGCTTTGTCGGTCTGTTCGGAAGAGACCAGTTGACGCTCGCTCTTTCGCTCATGCCGGGTGTGTTCTTCGGGCTGCTGCTCTCCCGCCGCACGGCTCGTGTGCTCGATAAGGGATACACACGCATCGCAGTGTTGGTTGTCTCGGCTGTTGTAGGGACGGTCGTGCTCTTCGGGTAGATCTGACCTCGGGTGCTCTCTGCATCGTTAGCCCCGAAGGTGGCGTAGACGGGGTAGCTACCCGACCCAGCTCACTCGGTCCCCCACCGCGATCTCTCCGTCGCTCAAGACCTCGCCCCACGCCCCGCCACCCCAGTTGGGGACCAATGCTTCCATCAGGCCAGGGCAGGCCTCGTCCATTCGCGAACAGGGTGTTGTCTCGCCTAGGATCCGGATCTTGCATGCTCCAACCTGAAGCACGCGGCCTTTCGTCTCGACCAGTGGAACTCCACTCACCATCAGGTTAGCTCGCCGGTCGGACGGCTTGACGGATGTTCGTATGGACTCGGGTAATCCGTCGAAAACCTCGCGCTCGATGATCGTAACCTGCCGCCTGGCGCCGTACTCCGCATTACCCTTGATTCCTTCTCCCGCCACGATCTGAGCAGTCTGAACGGCGTGCATTGGCTCATGGTGAGCGTGTTTGATCCAGATCGCCTCCAGCTGCGACACATTCGCTCCTTGGACCGGATTCGTCATCGTACCCCCCGTGACAATGCTGCCTCAACATCACTACCTGACGGATTCTGATACAACCGCAGTCCGAACTCTGGTACTATTGCCATGATATGGTCGAAGATGTCAGCTTGGATTCCCTCGTAAGAGATCCATTCGACGTCATTGGAAAAGACGTACACCTCCATCGGCAAACCCTGTGGAGTCGGATTCAATTGGCGAACCATCAAAGTCATGTCACCGTGGATCTTCGGGTGTTGGCGCAGATACCTCACTACGTATTCCCGGAACGTACCAATGTTGGTGAGCCTCCTGGCATTCGCTACGAATCTCCTGTCGGTTAGATGCTCTGTGTTGTACTGCTCTATCTCTTCCTTCTTCTGGCGAATGTAATCTTGGAGCAACACGAATCTTTCGAAGCGTCGGATGTCCGGGTCTTCCAGAAACCGAATTGAGTTCATGTCAACGTGAATCGCCCTCTTGATGCGCCGGCCTCCTGACTCCGACATCGAGCGCCAGTTCTTGAACGAGTCACTTAGAAATTTGTGCGTCGGGATCGCCGAGATGGTCTTATCCCAGTTTTGCACCTTGATCGTATGTAATCCAATGTCTACTACATCACCGTCAGCGCCGTATTGCGGCATCTCGATCCAGTCGCCCACTCGCATCATGTCGTAGCTGGAGATCTGCAGGCTGGCCACGAAGGAGAGAATCGTATCGCGAAAGACGATGAGTAGCACGGCGGTCATTGCACCGATGCCACCGAGCAAAGCAAGTGGCTCCCGGCCGGTAAACGTGGCTACCGCGACGACTCCACCGAGGACATAGAGCGCGATCTTGGCTACCTGCACGTACCCCTTGATCGTGCGGCCTTCTGCGATATTGCTTTGCTCGTAGATGTCGTTTGCACCTGATAACAAGCCACCCACGGCAAACGTCATAACCAGCACCATCGTTGCCAGCGCCGCTTGCTGCACCAACGTCACGAACGAGTCGCCGAGTGCGGGCACCAACTGTATTCCGAAGTAGACGGCCAATGCAGGTGTAAGGTGGGCGAGTCTCTCGAAGACGCGATTGTCCTGCAGGGCATCGTCCCACCTGAAGGCGGTACCCCGTACGATCCGTTTTACCGCCCCCAGAAGAAAGCGCTTGGTGATCTTGTCGGCCACGTAGGCCAAGGTGGCCACGAGGATGAGGGCCAGGATCTGTGCCACCAGCTGGTGATCGGCGAGCCAACTCCTGATGGAAGAGAGCCCGCTAAGGTCGGTGCTGTCAGCAGTCTGTTGCACTAGCCACACCAAGCTCATTGTTTCCCCTGCTCGAAGTCGATGTTCATACGAGGTGTTCCAATCCGCTCCAATTATAGCGGTAAGTGTCGGATGCCTAAAGGTATCTTAACGCTCAGTCCGGTCGTGGCTTAAAACTTGAGGGTGCGTCGAGGGTATAGTCCGGTCACTTGTCCCGGTGCGAAGTTGGGCCGAGGCGAATGTGTGTTTGCTAGTGCCTGCATCATAACGATACAGTTGATCAAAAAGGTGAGGCCACAACGTGTATCTCCCAGCCCAATTCAAGACAACAATCCGAAGGGTCATAGGTGCGTCTGCTTTCAGCACAGCGCTTTTGGCTGCAGCTTGCAGCTGGGACGACATCGACAACTTGCCCGACGGCCCGAATGATACGGCAGTCGGTTCCGTAATCGTCGAACCGGGTCAGCTGGAATTGGGCGGCATCGGCGACTCGGCTTTTCTGACAGCCGCAGCCTACGATCGGGCCAATCGGCAGGCTTTGGACGTGGGCTTCGTTTGGTCCGTGTCAGATGCAGGCGTCGCCATTATCGATTCTGCCGGTTTGCTGAAGGCCGTCGGCCATGGCTCGGTCACAGTCACAGCAAGCACGCTCGACGTGGATGGGAGTGCGACGGTTGAAGTCGATTCAAGGTACGCGGTTCAGCGAGCGTGCGGCTCGTGTCACTCGAGCTTGAGTGGCGATCACGCGAACCTCGGCTTCTCGGCTATCTCCTGCTGGCAGTGTCATGATCCTGCCGGCGAGACGCATCGACAGTTCCAAAACAGGCATGCAGATGCTTCCGGCGGATACGATCTGCTGGGAGCCCACCTCCAATTGCAGTGCTCGGATTGTCACGAAGCGGAGACTGCTACGCCGATTGGGTCGCCCGTCGACGTGAACGACTGCGTTGCGTGTCACCAAACAGACTACGACGCACAGCATGCAGGTTCCGCCTTCCCGACGACATGCATCTCGTGCCACACGCCGGATACGTGGGGTGGTGCAGTAGTCGATCATCCGTCGATCTCTGGAGGTTTCGACCTCATAGGCGTTCACGCCCAACTCGGATGTACGAGTTGTCACGTGGCCATTTCATACGTGCCTCTTTTTTCACCGTTGGATGAGAATGACTGCGTGACCTGCCACCAAAGCGACTACGACACACAACATGCAGGTACGGGTTATCCCACAACATGCGCCTCATGCCATACGCCGACCGGGTGGAGCGGAGCGACATTCGACCACAGCATAGCGTCGGGAGGGTTCAATCTAGTCGGCCCACATACTCCGCTGGCGTGCACGAGCTGCCACGACGCCGGAACCGGGGAGCCACTGTTCTCCCCGGCAGATGAGAGCGATTGTATTGCGTGCCACCAGGGCACCTATGATGGGCAGCACCTAGGTTCCGGGTACCCAACCACATGTCTCACGTGCCATGACGGTACTACCTGGAGCGGTGCCAATTTCAATCACGACTCGGACTACTTTCCAATCTTCTCGGGGAAACATGACAACGAGTGGTCGGGCTGCGACACATGCCATGAACAGGCCGATGATTTCCAAGACTTCACTTGCTTCAATTGTCACAAGCACAATCAGGCTGACATGGATGACAAACACAACGGCAGGCCGGGTTACGCCTACAATGCGCCAACTTGTCTGGGGTGTCACCCAAACGGTGAAGCGCCCTAGGGGATCAACCTGCTCGAGTGATCTTGCGGCCCCCGAGACCCGATCCGGATCTCGGGGGCCGCTCGACTATATTTGTTGGACTGGACAGCTAGAATCAGCCTCCCGCGCCGGGTTTGGGCGCGGTCTGGAAGGCCGTCGTGAGTGAGTCATAAAGGAGCCGACCGATGGTGGAGTTCGTGTATCATGATCCATTCCCGCTCGCCAAAGACACAACTCGATACCGCCTGCTGACGGACCAGCACGTCTCAGTTGCTACGTTTGAAGGGGAAGAGGTACTCAAGGTCGATCCCGATGCTCTGACGCTCTTGGCCCGCGAAGCACTCAGGGATGCGTCGTTCCTACTGCGACCGGCACACCTGGAACAAGTAGCGGCTGTGCTCGATGATAGGGACGCCAGCGAGAATGACCGTGGTGTTGCCCTGGCCATGCTCAAGAACGCAGAGGTCGCTTCGAACTTCGTCCTGCCGCTGTGCCAAGACACGGGCACTGCGATTGTCGTTGCTAAGAAGGGTCAGCGCATCTGGACAGGTGCCAGAGATGAGGAGCTTCTCGCCCGTGGGATCTTCGAGACATACGCCGGTGAGAACCTACGGTACTCGCAGACTCTGCCGCTCACGATGTATGAGGAGAAGAACTCGGGGAACAACCTCCCGGCTCAGATCGACATCTATGCGACGAGCGGAATGGAGTACTCGTTCTTGTTCGTTGCCAAGGGGGGAGGATCAGCCAACAAGGCGTTCCTCTACCAGCAGACCAAGGCGCTGCTCAACCCCGACAGCCTCGAGAAGTTTCTCACTGAGAAGATGAACACCCTGGGCACCGCTGCATGTCCGCCGTATCATCTAGCGTTCGTGATCGGAGGCACTTCAGCCGAAGCCAACCTGAAAACGGTCAAACTGGCGACGACTGGATATCTGGATGGGCTACCCGAGACGGGAGACAACCAGGGGCAGGCTTTTCGGGATCGTGAGTTCGAGGATATCATGCTCGCAGCCGCGCACAAGAGTGGTTTCGGAGCTCAGTTTGGAGGTAAGTACTTCGCGTTGGACGTGAGAGTGATACGCCTGCCGCGGCACGGCGCGTCATGTCCTATCGGCATGGGAGTGTCCTGTTCCGCTCATCGTAATGTGAAGGCCAAGATCAACCGTGAGGGGATTTGGGTTGAGGAGTTGGAGCGAGATCCGGGGCGCCTTATTCCGAACAAGTACAGGGCCAAGCACGATCATGGCACAGTGAGTATCGATCTCAACCGACCGATGAAGGAGATCATCGAAGACCTGAGCAAGTACCCGGTCACGACGCGGCTGTCCCTGAGTGGGACAATCATTGTCGCACGCGACATCGCGCATGCCAAGCTCAAGCAGCGGCAGGACAGCGGTGAAGGGATTCCACAGTACTTCAAAGACCACCCGGTGTACTACGCTGGTCCTGCGAAGACGCCGGAAGGTATGGCTTCCGGGTCGTTCGGACCGACCACGGCCGGTCGCATGGATTCCTACGTCGAGCCGTTCCAAAGGGAAGGTGCTTCGCTAGTGATGATTGCGAAGGGTAATCGGAGCCAGCAGGTAACGGATGCCTGCAAGAACCACGGGGGGTTCTATCTCGGTTCCATCGGCGGCCCCGCTGCGATACTGGCACAAGAGAACATCAAGAAAGTCGAGTTGCTCGAGTATCCCGAGTTGGGAATGGAAGCCATCTACAGGATAGAAGTGGAGGACTTCCCTGCGTTCATTTTGGTGGATGACAAAGGGAACGACTTCTTCGCGCAGTTGGGTAAGGGACGGGAAGAGACGGTCGAGGTGGTGTAGGGACGCTAGGTTGGGGTTTCGTCGCCTTTCCCACGTAACAAGTACTTCAACGCCACGAAGTCGTACACGGAGTGGGTAACCACCGCCACGAACAGGTCTCCCGTCGCTACATAGAGCCATCCCAGGTAGGCGCCGAAGATAGCGGCTATTATGGCGTACGTGTGAGTCACGAAGTGGAGCAGTCCAAACAGCACACTCGTGATTGCGAGGGCAGTCCACACGCCAAGGGGGCCAGCCATTCCGGTCTGGATCAGGCCGCGGAACAGGATTTCCTCTCCGAGCCCAGCCAAGATTGCTATCAGAGCGAAATCGATTGTCGTGCACTTGGAAAACAGGGGAACGAGTGTTTGCTCGACCTCGAGCCTGAGCCGTCTGAACGGTGGCCAGCTGGACCGCGAGAGCCACAGCACCAGAGGAACCAGTGGGACCGTGGCGGTCACTCCTAACAGCAGGGCCTTCCACGACAGCTGGATGAGCTCGAGCGATGGCTGGCCCAGCAGGCGACCACCCACCACTGCCAGCAAGATGAGACCGCCTTCGAAAACGATGGCCATGAGGACTACGGTGTGACGTTTCTGTGACTCGTGAGTCATGGGAAATCGGGGAGCACGGAGCGGGGAGCAGAGGCGGGCGGTAGGCCGATCCCGCTCCCTGCTCCCTGACCGTCAGTTTGTGAGGTCCAGTCTCACCTGTTCGGCACCTGCCAGATGGATCCCGTTGAAGAAGAACTTGAAGGTACCGTGCGGTTGGCCGCGGTTCAGGATCTCGGGTCCAAACAGAACCAGACTGCCGCTTCCCACCTTGGCCTCCGCGATAGCCACGCCGTTGCTCAGATAATGTTGGCCCCAGGCCCAACCGCTGCGAAGCGGTGCGTTGGTGTCGAACCATGCTATGGGACGGACGCCGCTCGCGAAGGCGGCCGGCAGCAGCTGCAGGACTGGGCTATTGTTGAAGAACAGGTCCACTTCGTCCTGCATGCCGTACGCCAGCGGTTGCGTGTTGTCTACTCGCGCCCGCAAGACGGAGCCCGGTACATAGTACTGCTCGAATGGCAGTGGTTTTCCTTCGTCGTCCACCAAGTGGTTTGCGATGGGCAATCCGGCGTGCGTACCCATTACGGTCGAGCTCCCGATGGCGAGTATGGTCCCGCCCTGTTCGAGGAACTCCATCAGATGGGGTACCGTCGTGCCGACTGTCACTCGCCCCAGCCAGTTTCTATACTCGCGTGGGATGGACTCTTCATCGGGCTGTCCTCCGAAGAAACGACCGAACGGATCCCCCTGTCGGTCGGATGCTGGTATGGCCCCCGTCACGAACACTAGCACGTCGAATTTATCCTTGAGGTTGCCTTCGTCGAGAGTCGGTGGATAGACAACCTCGAACGGAAATTCGAAGCGCTCCATGATCCAACGGGTCCACCCGGACGGCATCGAACCACCGTATTGATCCCACAGACCGATCCGAACCGGCTGCAGCTTGAGGGCATTGCCACCGGGAGCGGTTCTGACGGCGTCGAAGTCGAGGCCCAAATCACCAGCTATCGTTTGTAGCTCGGAACCGAGACCGCTGCTTGCCGGCACGTAGATCGTTCCAGCCGAGTAGGTCTTACCGTTCATCGACGTCGGTTGGGACAGCCAATACACGTCTCTTCCGTTCTCGAGCAGCCGGTTTGTGGCGATCGCTGCGTCATTGGCTTCATGGCTCAGTAGGTATCCTGCCGCGTTCCCGTCCGCAGCAACAGTGCCGGGAGGCGTCACCGCCATGTCGTCGATCTCGTCGAATGGACCTTCGAAACCATCTAGGATTCGGTCGAACTCGACACCCATCTGGAACGCCAGAGTGTATCCGGCGTTGTCATACGGTGCTCTGGGCGGCCCACCCTCGTACTCGAAGTCGTTGGGATGGTCCTGCGGCTCGAACATGTCCCTGACATGCGGGCGATATGCCTGTGCTGCCATGACGATGTAGCTGTCTGGTGGATAGCTCTTGCCGTCTACCACGAAATCGGCTGTCGCGCGATGGACGGTAACTCCATTCTTGATGAGAGTATTGACGAACTTCGTGGCAGTGGGAAAGTCAGGCTGGTCGGCCGGCAGGATATATCCTCGGGGGTCCCTCTGTTCGGGCTTGCGAAGCTCGGCAAAGTATTTGGCTGGGACTCCACTGGAGAAATACCCGGCCAGTGGGCCGGTGATGAGTCCGGCCAGTTCGTCTTTGACACCATCCTTCTCAAGGGTGGCCATCAACGAATCGATGCGGGTTGGGTGAATCGTCCAGTAGTCCCGGCTGCCTCGGTCGATGGCGTTCCGGCCCATGAGGTAGATGTTGTAGAGCAGGGTCTCCCGATAGCGCGACGCGTAGTCGATGACCGCTCGGTTTGCCGTGATCGAGTAGTCGACGGACTGCCTGAAATGCCATTCCTGAGGCTCGATGGGAAGTGGCATGTCCAGGCTGGGTAGCTGTTTGTGCGGTACGAATGGGATCTCCACCGGCGTCGGGTTGCCGATGGTCTCCGTGAGTAGACCTATGATGTTGTGGAAGTATGCGGTGGTTCTCAGGCCTCCGTTCCACCACGTCGAGAACGGCCCGCCATTACGCAGGGCCGTGCCCGGTTTCTGCTCTGCCACAAAGCGGCTGTGCATGGCGTTGCCGACCATCTCGATTCCCATGATCACGAGAGGGTCGTAGTTGTAGTTGAAGGGGTCGCGGAACGGAGGGGCCCACATGACAGTGCCTGCCGGTCCTGTCTGGTGGTGGTTGTACATGATCTGGGGCATCCATTCCCGATAGAGAATCCGCGCCATGTTTTCGGTCTCAGGCTGGCTCACCAGATATGAATCGCGGTTGTTGTCATGCCCCACATACTTGTGATAGAGCCGCGGGATGCCGGAGGTGGACCGGCTCTCCGGCTCCGATTCGCGCATGTACCAGTTGGAAACCAACTCCATTCCGTCCGGGTTGGCGTGCACAGCTAGCACGATGACGTCGTCGAGGAACCGCAGGCTCTCCTCGTCGTTTGCACTGACCAACTGGTAGACGGTCTCGATCAGTTGGTGTGCTCCCAGCACTTCGGTAGCGTGGAGGCCGCCGTCGATCCACACCACTGCTCTCCCCTCCTTGGCCAGAACTCGGGCTTGCTCGTCCGTCAGACCCGTAGCGAGCGCCAGGCTGCTCGAGATTTCGCGATAGTGCTCGAGCCTTTGGAGGTTTTCAGGGGAAGTCACGATTGCCATGAGTTGGCTACGTCCCTCGGCGCTTTGCCCGATTTCCTTCATCACCATGCGAGGAGACTCATCGGCCAACTTGCGCCAATACGACTCAAACTGAGCGTAAGTGGCCAGGTGGTAGTCATCGCCTATGTTGAAGCCGAAGTGCTCCATCGGAGTGGTGATCTGAGTCTGGCCTACCAAGGGGACCGCAATCACCAAGGCAAGGGCGGCTAGTCCCAGTACTGGGTGAGCTGTCGGACGGGGAGTGCGACGGATCGTCGAAGCTGGTGCGCAAGACATTGTGTCGTGTCCGGTGAGGGTTCGAGGGATCTTAATGCCGCTGGCGGTGGGGGTCAAAAAGCGCGGGGGCGGAGAGGGGAAGCAGGCAGGCTGAGCTGGGGTTAGATTTGGCCCCGTGTCTAATAGCCAACATTTCGACCAGGCAAGGAGCCGGTCATGAGTCTGAATCGCAAGCATTGGTTCGCAGTTCTCGGTACGGCAGCTGCTGCGCTAGCGGTGGTTGGCTGTGGCGAGGCGGCCGAAGAGGGGTCGCCGCCGATAATGATCGATCCGACGCAGGTGGTGAAGTTCCAGGCGGACGCTTCGCTGCAGGACGTGCAGGACGTAGCCCCATCAACCACTGGAGAGGTCTGGGTACTCCAGAGAGAGGCTGCCCCACACCTGTTCATTTATTCGGAGGAGGGAAGGCTGCAAGACTCCTTCGGAATGAGCGGCCCGGCGCTCACTCAGATGACCAACCCTTTCTGGTTGGTGCCAACGGGTGACTCACCACGGCCCATGGCGGTCTGGGATGTAGGCAATCGCCGGCTTGTCGTATATGCGGCCAACGGGAGGCTCATGGCGACTCCTGAGGTGCAGAGGTCGCGCTCCAACGTATACCGGGATATCGAGAGGGAATCGTTCGGACGGCCACTGTCGATGGCACGGTTTGGCGACGGCTATCTGCTCATGGATCATCCGAACGGATTGTCGGTGACTGCCGACTACCTGAAATCGGAGCTTATAGTTCTCGATGACGGTGGAGGAGCCGGCCAAGAGTTGCTGGATTTCGGGCGGGAGTTTTCCGACGGCATCACGGCGTTGGGCAGGTACGCCATGTACTTGGTGCCAATTCCACTTTGGACGACCTGTTCGAGTGAAGAGATCGTGGTGTTTGACCCATTCACCAGCCGGCTCCGTTGGTACGGAACGGACGGAACCGAGCTGGCAAGTGACTCGGTACCACTGCGGTCGCGGGAAATGACCGAAGAGGATCAGCGCACGTTTGCATGGCACCGGGCCGAACTAGCGTGGCACAAACAGACGCTGCGTGACCTGGACACCACGGTAATCGAACGCTCGGTCGACGATCACGTATTGAAGCATTGGAACCAGTACCCTGAGACCACGCCATATGCCGTCGACATAATGTGCCAGGAGGGTCGCCAGGTCTGGTTGCAGGAGTTCTCGATGGATTGGAGTCCGTTGGGGCTCTCGGCCATCTGGTCGGTTTACGAGCCAGGAAAGGCCGACTTGGTGCGAGTGCAATTCCCCGAGACATTTAGACCCCTGAGGATCTGGAATGATCGGGTCTTCGGAGTCTCAACAGACGAAGCCGGTAACCAGAGGGCGGCGTATGTGCTGATTCCGGACCTCACGGTGCAGGCTACTCCTGCCACTCCCGAGTAGGTCTTTCCTCCTTCCCCTCCCAATAGGCGGGAGGGGAAAAAGGAGGAGAGCAGCTTGCTTTTTTGCAATAGGGCTCTAGAATTGCTGGTCGTTTTAGGCCACCCGGCGACCGGCCCTTCCGGCTGCTAGGTCTGCCGCACCTCACCAAGGGCACAAAAGTTGCGTTTACAGGGACACATGCAGACTGTCTCAATACCTACTTTGTCATTTGATCGCTTTTCTGGGATCCTTGGAGAACGCGGTGCGCGAGATCTGCGCCACACGGTGGAGGATGCCCACAGCATTCTAGGCGATCGAATTGTCTGGCACGTTAATTCGACGGCTGCCGGCGGTGGTGTCGCCGAGATGTTGCAGACGCTGTTGGGTTACGAGCGTGGTGCGGGCATCGATGCCCGGTGGCTGGTGATCGAAGGCGATTCGGAATTCTTCACCCTGACCAAGCGGATACACAACAGGTTGCACGGTAAGAACGGCGACGGCGGCGGTTTGGGTGACACAGAGCATCAGCACTACGCGGCGACCACGCAGCGAAACGCGAAAGAAATACTCCGGGTCGTGAATCCGGGTGACGTAGTCGTGCTGCACGATCCGCAGACCGCCGGATTAGCTAGCTATCTGAGCGAACTAGGTGCAACGGTTGTCTGGCGCTGTCACATCGGGCGGGACGAGATGAACCGGGCCACCCGGGATGCATGGAGCTTCTTGAAGCCCTATCTGGAGCACGTTGACGGGTTCATCTTCTCGCGGGCCTGCTACGTTCCAACCTGGCTGGCTTCTCATCCAGTCTTCATAATTCCGCCTGCCATTGATGCGTTTTCTGTGAAGAACGAGCCCATGGGGCGGGCTACCTGCCGGGCCATACTCAAGCACATTGGGCTGCTCGACCGCACGTCGGCCAACGGAGATCTGGACTTCACGAGGCTGGATGGGTCACGTGGCCGGGTAGAACGGCCCGCGGCGATTACGCAGGTGGCGCCGATTCCGGGGTGGAACGTGCCCATGGTAGTCCAGGTGTCGCGCTGGGATCCACTCAAGGACATGCCAGGTGTGATGTGCGGTTTTGCCGATCGGGTGGAGGGGATGGGAGACGCTCACCTCGTATTGGTGGGTCCGGACGTGAGCCGAGTGACTGACGATCCCGAGGGCGCACAGGTTCTGGAAGAAGTCCTCAAGAAGTGGCACCGGCTCCCGCCCCCGGCGAAGGAGCGCGTTCACTTGGTGTGTCTGCCGATGGATGACATCGAAGAGAACGCAGTGATGGTGAATGCGATCCAGCGACACGCTACTATCGTCGTTCAGAAAAGCCTGCATGAGGGCTTCGGACTCACGGTCACCGAAGCCATGTGGAAGGCGCGCCCCGTCATTGCCAGTGCAGTCGGCGGCATCCAAGATCAGATTGTGGACGGCTTCCACGGACTCTTGTTGGAAGATCCGAGTGACACGGCCGACCTCGGCGAGTCGATTCAGTACCTGCTCGAGAACCACGCCAAGGCTAGACGACTGGGCAGGAATGCAAGGAGACGTGCTGTGGCCAAGTTCCTGGGGCCTCGACAACTGATCCAGTTTGTGGATTTGCTCTACAGCCTGGAAGAAGCCGGAGGCGAAGGGCGGCGTAGCACCGTACCGCGCCGAATAGCTGATATCACAAGGGGGAGAGGCCGGCCAGGCCCTTCTTCCTTTCGATATTCTCCCTCCTCTTGATCACCGCTTGACCCCCATCTGTTAAGCATCACTCAGGCAATAGGCCAGGGGGGGCCATGACCGCCGCGAGAATTGTCACCTTGCTCTCTGCCACGCTGTATCTGATGCCGATCCAGGCGGTGGCACAGCGACTTCAGGATAAGCTCCAGTCGTTCGAGCCTGAAGTGCGGTTGCGCATCCGCACGATTAACTACGGCATTCACATCGGGCGGCTGGAGCGCGTCGCGAGCGACACAGTCTATCTGCAACCGCAAAGAGGTAGTTCGGCGGTTGGGATTGACGCGATCGATCGAGTCTGGGTGAGGGGAACCGCCACCAAGAAGGGTGCAGTCATAGGAGGGGTCACCGGTGCAGCATTGGGGGCATTGAGCTTTGCCATGTTCTCATACGGTGTCTGCGACGCTGCGCAGTGTAGCGTTGACGTCGGAGCGACCGTGACGGGTGCGGTCGTGGTGGGTCTCGTTGGTGCAGCTACAGGGGCAGTGTTCGGAGCCATGTTCGGTCAGTGGCACCCAAAGTTTCCGTGAGAGTCTAGATTTAGCGAGTTGTCACTCACAACCTAATCGCCCCGCCAGTAGTAGCGGTTCTCCCATCCTGGTGTCCGCTTGGGACTTGGTTCCAGATGCCGGCGCCACCGGGGCATAGGTGTCGAATTGAAAGTGACCACTCGCTCACTTCTCCGTGGTCGGAAAGGAGGGCTTGTTGACTGATCTAGAACAAGCGTTCACGATGGCATCGACGCCGTTCTCGCGACATCAAGGGCACATTGGAATCCCGGAAGGAAGCCTCTTGGCCGGCAAAGAAAGAGGGCGGGCATCCGTCGGCCCGCCCCAAGTCACGTCGAACCGGCCACTCCGGCTAGGACATGCCGGCAGCAGACTCCAGTGCTTGACGGTTTCTGATCACGATGACGCGCCGGGAAACCTCAACCAAATCATTGCCACTGTGGCTGTCGTCTCCCTCTCGCACATCATCCCGACGGTTCTTGATGGTGATCGTCTTACGCGACACCTCGATCAGGTCCTGGGAGACCAGGTCGCGCATGGTTCTGGAGACCGTTTCGCGGCTGGAGCCAATCATCTGCGCGATCATGTGATGGGTGAGGCGCTGGGAGATGCACTCCCCGTCGTTGTCGTCCGCCATCTCCAAGAGTAGGCGAGCTACTCTGCCCGGCACGTCCAGCAGGACCAGGCTGCCGATCTTGGTGTCTGCCTGACGTAGCCTCTTGCACATGGCGCGCAGCAGGCCGGCAGCGATCTGCGGCATCTCCTGTAGAGATCTGTTGAAGTCCTCGCGCCTGAGGACCAGGAGCTTCGAGTCCTCCATCGCTATTACGTGAGCCGAACGCGGTTCATCGTCGATGAGCGACATCTCGCCGAAGAAGTCTCCCTCGCTGCGGATCGAGAGAATCACTTCGCGTC
Source organism: Gemmatimonadota bacterium (assembly GCA_039588335.1). GTDB lineage: Bacteria > Gemmatimonadota > Gemmatimonadetes > Gemmatimonadales > GWC2-71-9. The sequence continues at coordinate 27,283 of JBDGZZ010000035.1, forward strand.
CGTCCTCGGCTATGAGTACTACTTTCACCTGTCCCGTGAGGACGACGTAGAGAGCTTCCCCCGGGTCATTCTCGAACAGGATCACGCTCCCCTTGGGATAGCTGCGCTCGTGAGCGGCCCGGCTGAGCTGTTCGATGTCGCCCTCGCGTAACTGCGAGAACAGGGGAACCGAACTTAGGGTGGTGGCCACAGACATGAGCGTATCTCGTTGTCTAGTCAAGGTTTTCTGTGCGAGTCAACATTAAGTGGAGCCGGGGTCCTAGTCAATTCGCAGATCCTCGGGACCCCAGCCGGTCCAATCTGCAAGAATCGATCTGAAGTGCCTACAGGGACCTCATATTGGAGAGATCTGTGGCCATATTGTATGTTCGCTCATTGAGAGCACTCGTGTAGGCGTGGTGGCTTCGACTGGATTTGGCTACCGATCTTGCTGTGGGTCCAAGGCGACGGGGCATAAAGGGGTCGAGCGTGGCAAACATCATGGTGATAGACGACGAAGAAGGTGTACGGCGTGTGATTGCCAAGGTCCTGGAGCGGGAGGGACACCACGTGATCGAGGCGTCGGACGGGAAGATCGCGCTGAACCATCTGCGCGGCGCCGCCCTCGATCTCGTGATCTGTGACCTGTTCATGCCTGAAATGGACGGGGTAGAGGTACTCAGGGAGCTGCGCCGGGACTACCCAGGGATGAGCGTCGTGGCAATATCTGGGGGAGCCTATGAGGGGAAGGTCCAGCTCCTCGATGTGGCCAAGGGTCTCGGGGCCGTGGCTGTGCTCAAGAAGCCGTTCGCGCTGGAGGACCTGGTAGGGGTCGTGAACGATGTGTTGGAACGGGGACGTTCCAACCCTGCCTGAGTCTATCTGGCCCGGCCTGAACCGGTAGTCCGGGCGACCCGTGATACGGCTCACCCTATCCCGCACAACATCTGTCTGTCTATATTCGTGACTTCATTGCACCAGGATTTCCGATGCACAAGAGATCGTCGTTTGGTAAGCTCGGCCTATGTTGGGCGGCCGCAGGGTTCGTCTCGGTAGGCTCGGTACAGGCCCAGGGTGGAGCGGAGGCAGCGCTGAGCATTCAGACTCGTGCTGAGCGAACCGAGTACCGTGAGACCAGCTCATATGCGGACGTAATGGAGTTTGTCGAACGCGTCGCAAGTGTATCGCCCAGGCTTCACCTGACATCGTTCGGGTACTCTTTCGAAGGACGGTCGCTCCCACTCGTAGTAGTGGGTGACGTGAGTGATCCAAGTGCAGAGTCCGTGCGAGCTACGGGGAAGATCCGAGTGTATGTGCAAGGAAACATCCATGCTGGTGAGGTCTGTGGCAAAGAGGCGACGCAGATGCTGCTGCGGTCGCTAGCGAACGGCGAGCATTCTGAGTGGCTCGATTCCCTGGTACTATTGATCGCGCCGATCTACAACACTGACGGCAATGAACGTGTCAAGCTCACGAACAGGGGTAGACAGAACGGCCCGATTGGGGGTATGGGTCAGCGGCCCAACGCACAGGGTTACGACCTGAACCGCGATCACATGAAGATGGACTCGCCGGAGGCTCGGTCGCTGATTGGGCTCATGAACGAGTACGACCCTCATGTTCTGGTCGATCTCCACACGACCAATGGAACGGCCCATGCCTATCATCTGACGTACGCTCCACCGCTGAATCCGAATACTGACGCGGCGATCGACGATTTCCTACGAAATGAGTTATTGCCGTCCATTACGCAGGCGGTGAAGCAGAAGCACGGTTGGGACTTCTACTACTATGGCAATCTCCCGTGGCGCGGGAGCAGTAACGAACGCGGGTGGTACACGTTTGATCACAGGCCACGCTTCAACAACAACTACATCGGCCTCCGCAATCGGGTGGGAATTCTTGGAGAAGCCTACTCGTATGCGTCGTTTGAGGATCGGGTGAAGGCTAGCCTATGGTTCGTGGAGGAAATCACCAACTACGTGTATCGGAACGCGAGTGCCGTCGGGCAAGTGGTTGCCCAGGCCGAAACGGCTGACCTGTCTGGATCTGAGCTGGGCGTTAGGGCTAGTGTGGCACGTTCGGAGGAATCGGTGGAGATACTCCTCGGTCAGGTTTCCGAAGAGAGAAGCCCATACAGTGGAGCAATGATCCTGAGTCGCCTCGACATGCAAAGTACGGAGTCGATGCCCGAATTTGGGGCGTTTCATCCGTCGGAGACTGAGAAAGTACCGGAGTCATATCTCGTTCCCGGCGATCTCGAGAACGTGGTGAACAAGTTGAGAGACCACGGTGTACAGTGGAATCTCGTGGAGGAATCGTTCACGGCCCAGGTTGAGCGATTCATGATAGACTCATCCACGGCGTCATCGCGCGAGTTCCAAGGACATCACGAGCGAACGCTGTTTGGCCGCTACGAGCAAGCAGAGATGGCGGTTCCGGCTGGTACATTGGTCGTCCCTCTGGACCAGCCGTTGGGTAGGCTTGCGTTCTATCTGTTGGAGCCGCGATCCGACGATGGATTGGTGCAGTGGAATGTGCTGGACGATGCGTTGGAGGGAGCAGAGTACTATCCCATTCTCCGTACCAAGCAGCGTTGAAGTCGTTCGCTGACAGCCGGTTTGAGCCGGTTGTCAGTGGAGGAATATCCAATCAGGGACCACACTTCTAGGAGGCAGTATGAGAAGGGCGCTACGTCGTCTATATGAGACGGTAGGACTCTTGTGTGCAGTGACTGCGATTGCGTTTTGCGAACCGATTAGTGCGCAGAGCTTGCCCGCTGATGGGGACGGTGCACCGGAGCGACTCCAATCGTCACCGCGACATGGAGAATGGGTGAAGTACGACGCCGGGAGTGGTGACAGCGTTCTGGCCTGGGTTGTCTACCCAGAACGTTCTGACAAAGCACCGGTGGTTGTGGTGATCCATGAGATTTACGGGATGAGTGACTGGATTCGTGGCGTTGCCGACCAGCTTGCTGAGGCAGGGTTCATCGCGGTAGCGCCGGATCTGCTCAGCGGCAAGGGCCCGGGTGGTGGTGGCACCGAGTCGCTTGGTCAGGACGTCCGGGCCGCAATAAGAGAGCTAGATCAGAGTGAGATCGAGCGGAGGCTGGAGGCGGCCGCAGCATATGGCACGTCGTTGCCGGCAGGGCGCAACGCGGTGGCCAGTATCGGATTCTGTTGGGGTGGCTCGACCAGTTTCAGGTTCGCGACCATGTGGCCGGAACTGAAGGGGGCCGTCGTCTACTATGGCTCATCACCGGATACCGAGTCGTTGGCGGTCGCGAACGCCGCGGTACTGGGCCTGTACGGTGGAGACGATGCGCGGGTGAACGCGACCATCGAAGGCGCACGGCAGGAAATGCAACGGCTGGGCAAGAGGTACGAGGTGGAGATCTACGACGGTGCCGGACACGGGTTCTTACGGCAGCAAAGTGGTCGCGACGGCGCAAATATGAAAGCGACCGAACAGGCGTGGGCCCGTACGGTCGCGTTTCTCAATGAGGTGCTAGGTGGGTGACGCTACTCCCCCTCTCCCCTTCAACGGGGAGAGGGGGAGCAAAGAGCTCACTCTCTCATTACCCAGTCCCAGTGCTGTCCGGCCCGCTCCACCACCGCCGCCACATCCTCTTCCAGCAGGAACCCCTGAGTAACCAGCAACTCGGCGGCTTGTTGCGCTGCTATCAGGTATTCGGTTTTGTCATTGTACATGCTGCCGATGCTGGGGCGTGGGTCTCCAGTATCGTCGCGCACGGTGCTGTCTCTCGGCAGTGGGACGTACGTTCCTACGAAGTCACTCAGCTCATCAGTGCCACCAGCATATCCTATCCTGAGGTTCCAGGGGGCATAGGTGGCAAGGGGGGCCAAGCTTTCCACGGTAGGTACTCCTCCTAGGTCGTTCCCGAATTCATTCACCTGCGGTACCAGTACTGGAAACGGGTTCCCGAGCGTAGGGGGCTGGATGTCTATGATGCCCAGGTCCCAGCGGGGGCCGTAATCGACTCGATACGCCTGGTGGACTTTCCTGGGTAACTCCACCCCGATGATGCTCGGGAAGTCGACTCGGTCGATCGGAACCAAGGTGCCGGCGTCGATGTGTGGATAGGTACTGAGCGGAGGTTCCGTCCCGTCTTCGAGCCATTGCACCATCCGCGAGAGCAACGACCTCATCGTGTAAAGGAAGTTGAGCGGATTGCCGCGGTAGGCGTCCGAGGCGGGCAATCTGCTGCGCGATGGTGGAGGGAACGCACCGACGAAATGCTGCCCGCTCGCCAGGTGGTAGATTCTCTCATTGGGATACAGCTCTAGGTCAGTTGTTCCGTCGACGCTCGTATGAAGCAGCGAGGCTGCGCGGCCCCAGTACTCGTATCCGGTGTTGGTGAAGAAGATGTTGGGGAGATGGTCCGGACTCGCCGGATGTGCGAATAGACCGTCAGTCTTCCCTGATTCAGGATCGGTTTGGGCGCGGCCCGAAAATGGGAAGATGTCGGTTGGGTAGAAGAAGGCCGAGTAGCGATGCGCGTCTCGAGACGGCTGGGCAAATCTGTGATTGAAGCTGCCACGGCCGGCCCCCGCTGTGTGTATCATCAGACCATCGAATACCTTGCGGCCACTCTCGTCGGTGTTGAAGCCTTGGTACACGAAGTGCCGTAAGAAACGCCCCGTTTGTGAGATGCCGATGGCGATCCCTCGTTCGACCGAAAAGACACTGGTGGAGTCGTACTTGGCATGAGACATCATGTCTCGCACTGCAGCCAGCCCGAGACCGACTACCCTCGGGTCCTGAGCGACGTAGACCAACTCGTAGATCTTGCCGGCCTGGAATCCCGCTTCCATGTAGATGCTAGTCGGATCCGGAACCACCCGACCCTCTTCCTGCCGGGCGAACTCCCATTGATCTCTTGGTACGGTCATGCGGGGGGCCGTACGGCCCTCACGCACCGTGAGGACGTTACGGGGGTCCGCAGCATCTGACGCTTGATAGGCCACGTGGTTTCTGTGGCCGAGCGCGAGCGAGGTAGCGGCACGGTCGACGGTCCAGTCGGCCCGGACGAGTCCCTCGAGGGGGTTCTCACCGTCTGTGGCAACAGGAACGTGCAGTCTGAGGAGCCCCTCACGCAAAGGTACGTCCCACTGCCAGCCGACCCAGATGACGGTCAGGCCGAGTCGCATCAGTAACCCGTCACCGAAATCTTCCTCTGATACTGGGTTTGGATTTCTCGCGGCAAAGTTGAAGTACGACAAAGATGCCTTACCACCGCGGTTGCTCACTTCGAGTAGCGCCGTGCCCCTGCCGTTCGAGGCATCCTTGGGCCGCAGCACCATGAAATTAGCCTGTGCTTCTACCATACCGTCTGCGTTCCGCGGGGCCTTGTCCAGATCCACGATTCGGGCATTGCTCGGGTTCGCCGGGTCGAACACGAAGTAGACTTGACCGACGATTATCTCGTAGGCGCCGAAAGCGCCGAAGGAGTGACCTCCCAGCACATCCTCGCGTCGCTCAATCACTACTCGAACGACTTCGGTGGAAGCGATGGATGGATATGCGAGCAGTGCCGCTAGAGCGAGGGCCAGTATGCGCGCCTTCATCAAGACGAGTCCTTCCGGTGTGTCATGTGTCGCCCAGTCGATCCCATCATATGAAATCAAAACGACGCCCGCGCCCTCCGCTCACGGCGCGTTCATAAGCCAGCACGGCCGCTGCAGCGTCCTGGAGGGCGGTGCCGGTGGAGTCGAATATTACGATTTCTTCGTCGGAAAGCCGTCCTGGAGCACGGCCAGCGATTATGTCACCCAATTCACCACGGATATCGTCTGGGGTCATGAGGTCTGCTGCAATCGCATGATGTAGCTCTCCCACCTCTGCGCACTGGTCCAACAGGTCTACAACGACAACGCTTGTAGCGGTCAATTGCGGATCGATTTCCTGTTTCTCCGGGCTGTCAGCGCCCATTGCGACGACCAGCGTTCCCGGTGACACGTACGATCGCTCGATGAAGAACTTGTGGGAGGCGGTACATGTTACACAGATGTCGCTCTCACCCACCGCCTGTGCGAGATCCGAAGTGCGGTCGACGGTCATACCTAATTCGTTCGCCATTTCAGCGGCGAATTCGCGCGCCTCGTCGGCGTCAATCGAATAGGCGTTCACCCGAACAATGGGAAGAACCTCAGTTAAGGCACGCAGCTGAATGCGTCCCTGGATGCCACAGCCGCAGATCGTGGCAATTCTCGAATTGGGCCGGGCAAGATACTTCGCTGCCACCGCGGTAGCCGCGCCAGTGCGTTGTACCGTGATTCCGCCGGAGTCCATGACTGCAAGTGGGACCCCGGTCTCTGCGCTGTAGAGGAGTATCAGTCCCTGGATGTTAGGCAATCCGAAGCGTTGGGCGTTCTTGAAGAACCCGGCATTCGCTTTCAATGCGAAGTATGGTGTGGGCTCCTTGAACCCACCGGCCTTGACGTGGAACTCACCGTCGGGTGCGTCAGTGTGCAGCAGGCCTGGTGCCAGAGACTCGCCTTCGGCGTGTGCGCGGAATGCGTTCTCGACCGCTTCGATGCAGTCTCCGAGAGACAGCAGCGAGGCTATGTCCTCGCGGTTGAGAAGCAGGGTACTTCGTTCGCTCATTTCAGTTGCCGGCGTGTTCATTCTTCCCCCCGCCCTTTTGCACTTCTATCTCTTTCGTTCGGCCCACCTAGAGTCTCAGTGAAGCCCTTGCTACATCTCTCGCAACTTTTTCAGAACTTCCTCGAGTTGTCGTTCGATTTGAGCCATCCGCTCACGATGAGTTGCCGTAGGTGGGTAAAGACTTCCCTGACGTACTCCACTACCGTTGAAATCACCGGCGATTGAGTTGGCGTTTCCCCTTAGGCCCCTCAAGCTTCTTTCGAGCGCCTGCGCCGAGTCAACCGCGTCAGATAGATTCTGGGGAGCAGCATCGCCCAGGGAATCACGCCTGGCAACCAGGCGGCTCCGAACTTGAGAGGCTGCCCGAGAGGCCTCTTGTATTCTGTTCTGAGTGTCGAGCAGTCCGACCAGGAACGTCTCACGTTCTTCCCATTGTTCCTGTGTGATCGTCATCATCGGATCTCCACGCACCAGAATGGACTGAATCGACTCAGCGTCTCCCACGACGAGCGTTGCCGTGTACGTGCCCGGCGATACGAATGGGCCGCGCGGGCCGACCGGCTGGGGCAGATCGGCTGCTGTTTGTTGTCCGAAGCTTCCGCCCGGTGGAGCTGGGTGTCGCAAGTCCCAGGTCACGCGGTGTAGACCAGCTCCGGCCGGTACATCCAGTTCGCGGAGTACTCTTTGCCCATTGGATATCTGTATTGTCGCGTTCTCCGCTCCCTCTTTCAAATAGTAAGAGAGTACCGCACCAAACGGTGCGTTCTCTCCAGCGTAGGCACCCTGTGCACGATACGAGGTGTCCTTCCAATACTGGAAGATTGTGGCTCGTCTAACCGGAAACAGGTGCGCCGATGCCAACTGGCTAGCTGACGACCAGTCGAGCAATGGTGTGAGGTCGTCGAGTATGAGAATACTGCGTCCGTGTGTTCCGACTATGAGATCGTTGTCGCGCGGATGAATGACTAGGTCGTCGTAATGTGTTGTAGGGAGCCTTTCGAACCTAGCCCAATGCTCGCCGGCGTCGGTCGAGACAAACAGTGCGTGTTCGGTGCCGAGGAACAGGACGTCCGGGTTCGAGTGGTGTTCGACTATGACGTTGACCGAACCGGTGGGAAGCCCGCTCATGAGTGGAACCCAGGTCCGTCCAAAGTCAGAGGTGCGGAATACGTACGGTTCGAAGTCACCGTCACGGTGCGCGTCGAACGTCAGGTACGTAGTTTCTGAATTCGTGGCCGAGGAAACCACACGGCTCACATAAGTTCCATCAGGCACGTCAGGAACGTTACCCGACACTTCGGACCAGGACTGGCCGCCGTCTCGTGATACCTGCACGTTGCCGTCGTCGGTGCCGACCCACACTATGTTGGGATCGGTTGGTGACTCGGCGATGGTTGTTATCTCTCCAAATGAACTGGTGCCGTCGTTCTTCGAGATCATCGCCTCGGATCCGGCGGTCCCCATCAATTCCAAGTCACTTCGGTCTATTTGCCGTGTGAGGTCCTCCGTTCGCTCCCAACTCACCCCGCGGTCTCGAGAAACGAACAGGCGGTTACCGCCAAGATAGACCACCCGAGGATCGTGTCTGGAAACGAGGCTGGGAGTCACCCAGTCAAACCGATACGATGGCTCACCCTCTGGAGGGACAGGCCGTACTCCCAATGCGTCCCCGGTTTCAGCGTCCAGTCGCACCATATTGCCGTTCTGTGCCAGAACGTACACGTAACGATGACTGGTCGGATCGGGCTGCTGGTACATGCCATCGCCGAAACCTGTTTGCCGCCAGTCGTCGTTGATAATGCCAATCCAGTGCCGCGTGTCACTGGGACCCATCCACGAATGATTGTCCTGCATTCCGCCATACACCCAATACGGGTCGCGCATGTCTACTCCGATCCCGTAGAACTGGCCGATCGGAAAGTTGTTGATCCGTATGTGGGTTTGTCCCATGTCCCACGATTCGTGTAGGCCCGCGTCACCCACTAAATAGAAATGGTTGGGGTTGTTTGGGTCGATCCACAGGTCGTGGAAATCACTGTGGACGCCCACGTCGTATGTGGGGCGGGTGGGCAGTGTGCTGAATGAACGGCCTCCATCCTCGCTTTTGTAGAACGAAGTGGCGAGGATGTAGACCCGATTCTCGTTCGTGGGATCGATGTATATGTGACTGTAATACATTGGGCGGGGATTGAGGCTTGCGACCTTCTCCCAACTCTCGCCTCCATCCTCCGTGCGATACACACCACTTTCGTCCGCGTGTTCGATCGTTGCGTTGAGCACAAGTCCGTTGGTGCGTGCAATGGACAGCCCGATGCGACCTTTGTCACCTGCGGGTAATCCGTTAACCAGCTCCGTCCACGTGGCCCCACCATCGGTCGTCTTGTAAATGCCACTGCCTGGCCCACCGCCGTTGAACCCCCAGGTCCGCCGCAGCCGCTGATAGGTTGCAGCGTACAACGTGTTGGGGTCAAACGGGTCCATGACCATCTGGACCACGCCGGTCAACGTGTCCAGGAACAGTGCCCGAGACCAGTTGGCGCCTCCATCGGTGGTCTTGTACACACCGCGGTCCTCGCTCGGGGCCCAGAGGTTACCGAGCGCCGCAACATAAGCAACGTCAGGGTCGACCGGATGGACGATGACTTCACCGATGTGGCGAGTGTTGTCTAGCCCTCGGTGAGCCCACGTAGCGCCTCCATCAGTCGAGCGGTAGACGCCGTTCCCCCAGGAGGTACTCTGACGATTGTTTTGCTCACCCGTTCCCGCCCAGATGATCTCACTGTTCGATGGTGCAATGGCCACGTCCCCGAAGGTGCTCACAGGCTGGTGCTCGAAGATGGGAGTCCAGGTCGTGCCCTTGTTGGTGGACTTCCAAATTCCTCCCGACGCGGTTGCCAGATAGATGGTCGATGGATCGTTTTGCAGCGCCTCGACATCGTGGATGCGGCCGCCGGTGACTGCTGGTCCGATTGTGCGAAACCGCAGTTCCTCGAGTACGTCGGATGTGATCGGGACTGCCTGGCCCGAGACGGAGGCGGCAGTGGCCAAGCACAAGGCTAGGGCCGCCACGGAAGACGGTATGGATCTCGAAAGCAAGAGCTTCACCTTTTCCTCGCAGAGGGGATCGACAAGGCGAATGTACCCTCTGAGAAAAGGGCCTTCAAGGACGGAGGACTGCAGGCTGCGCATCAGGGGCTATGGTAGAGACAATCATGCCTCATGCCCACCCAATGCCCACCTCATGCTACCTCGTGCCACCTCTTGCTTAAAGTCCCAACCAATACGTGGACTTTACGATGAACATGTTTTCGGGTTCGGCTCTCCACAGCCGACTGATGTCGCGGCCAAAGTCGAAATCCCCGGTGCTGGCCCGCGCACTGCGACTCTGTTGCCAAACCAAAAAGAATGTCGACCCAGGTCGGAACTGCCACCGCAGCACCGCGTTCATCCGCAGTGAGCAGACGCTGAAGTCCCGATCCGAGAACGACGCCTCTGTAACGCCGTCGCCTTCGAAATCAACGTAGCGGGTGCCGTCTGTGGTGCAGGTCCGGCCTCCAACACAGCTGACCTCGTCGTCGCCTGCCACGGCCGCTCCCTCCTCGAACACGTCGAAGTCGAATGACTCGGCGCGCTCCAGTTCTGCCCGTTTTCGTCGCGCCTTACCAGCTGGTCCCCTATATCGGCCGGATTGTCCTCGTACATCATGACTGCCACGTAGATCGCCGCCTCGTCGAACAGCACCCGCACCTCGGTTTGCGACTCAGGCGACGCTCCCTCGATTGGCTCGCCCTGGACGAACCGGGTGGTCGGTCTCGCCAACAACCATGCGGGCTCGTCGAGTCGCCCGTCGATGTCGATGTCACCATCGCGGCTGGTTGCGGGGAGTTTCGGGGCGGGCAGTTCGGAGCCAGCGCTCGATACAGCAACGCCGTTCCCGTCCACTTGGGCGGTGCTCGGTGCAGCGATCGTTGCTAGGGTTGTCGCCAGCGCTAGGGGCAGGATCAGGTTTTAAGGGCTAATCATTCAAAGTCATTACGCGTACGACGTCCGTTTTGTAGAGTTGCGAAAGGTAACATGGGAGGAGCCGGGAGCCGGGAACAGGGAGCGGGGAGAGGCAAGCGGGTACGCCTCCGATTTCCTCTCCCTGCCGCAATGCTTCCGAAGCCCATCGACCCTTAGGATTGCCTAATCCCTGCGCATAGACGTATCTTATCCGCTTCATGCGCGCGGACCAGTTGACAATTGCACAGGATAGTTACGCCCGGTGCTGTAACGCGCCGGGTTTCTTCGACGCTTTCTACCGAAACTTGCTCGGTAGCTCGCCCGACATCCCGCAGATGTTTGCCAAGACGGATTTCGAGCGGCAGCACAAGTTGCTGCAGCACAGTCTTGGCGTCCTACTCATATATGCCAAGCGGCACAATCCTGCTCTCTTGGAGCGAGTCGCTACCCGGCATAGCCGGAAAGACATGAATGTCGATCCCTCGTTGTACCCGTTTTTCGTGGAGAGCCTGATTGCGGCAGTACGGGAATGCGATCCGGAGTCCAGTGCGGAGGTAGAGAAAGCCTGGAGAGTCGCCATGGAACCGGGGATCGAGTTTATGAAGGGGAAGTACTGAAGTCACTGTGAGTCATGCAACCAACGACTGAGTGTAACCGTTGCGGCACTGAGGTCACCGCCGGCGCTTTCTTCTGTATGAAGTGCGGGGCGGATGTCTCAGGCGGCCATGACAAAGCCACGGGGGCGAACGTCATGGGTGAGCTCGGAACGACTCGAGCAGCCCGGGCTGATCTCCTGGAGCGGCTGAGGGCTGCCGCACTCGGCGATTATGAGGTGTTTGCGGAACTGGGCTCAGGCGGTATGGCCACGGTGTTCCTGGCCCACGACATCCAGTTGGACCGAAAGGTGGCCATCAAGGTGATGACCCCGGCGCTCCTCTTGGGTGAGGGAATGGCCGAGCGCTTCAAGTTGGAGGCCAGAACCGCGGCGTCGCTGAGCCACCCGCACATCATCCCGATCTTTGCAGTCAAGGAAACGGATGATCTGCTCTATTTCGTCATGAAGTTCGTTGATGGGCGTCCGCTCGATTCGATCATCAAAGAGGTGGGTCCGCTTCCGATCGCTATGGTGCAGACGGTGATTACCAAGGTCGGAGAGGCGCTGGGATATGCGCACCGTAACGGTGTCATTCACAGGGACATCAAGCCCGCCAACATCATGATCGACGTGGAGGGGATGCCGGTTGTGACCGACTTCGGGATCGCTAAGGTTGCGGACACCCAGGGGTTGACGATGACTGGTGCAACTATCGGCACGCCTACCTATATGAGTCCCGAGCAATGCACCGCCGACGATATCACCGGCTCGTCTGACCAGTATTCGCTGGGGATCGTTGGGTACGAGATGCTGACTGGCAAGCCGCCGTTCGAGGCAGATACGGCGGTCACGCTCATGTACAAGCATTGCCATGACCAGCCCGAGCCCATTGCGGAGCTTCGGCCCGAGTGCCCGCCCGCGATCGCTGCAGCGGTCGAGCGAATGCTCGAGAAGAAGACCGCTGAGCGATGGCCCACGATGGAAGCAGCACTGAGCCGGATAGGCCGACTCACGCTGGGCTACGATGACCCGGTGCGAACGCAGATGATCGACCTCGCCAAGGCAGGGCCGAACCGTGAGGTGTTACGCCGAATCAGCACTCCGCGTAGCCCGATGCCGGTGTCGCGGCTCAATAGACCGGTGAACGGACTTGGGGGGGAGGTCGCGACCGATGCCGAGACCGTGAGGCTAGTGTCGGCGCCGCGTGATTCGATCGAAACCACGATTGGAACGAAGCGAAGAGGGAAAGGCTGGATTCTGGTCGTAGCTGCTGTAGCCGTTGTGGGTGCGGGAGTCGTTTGGCTTGGGCCGTGGCGCTCCGGTGGCGGCGAGACCGGGCCGGCCCAGCCGGAGCAAGTCGCGCCGCCGGTGGTTGCCGCAATAGGAGTGTCGCCTGAAGAAGGCAACATGAATGCTGGTGAGAATCTGCAGTTAGTAGCCAACGCGACAGACAGCGCCGGGAATGCAGTTCCCAATGTGAGTCTGTTCTGGGAGTCGAATGATCCTGCGGTCGCAACCGTCTCGCAGGCAGGTCTCGTGACGGGACTAGCCGGTGGGTCCGCATCGATCACGGTCCGGGGAAGCGGTGTCATGGCAAGTGCAAACGTCAATGTTGCTGAATCCGAACCTGAACAGCCGGTAGATGACCCGCCACCTGCCCGGGCGGTAATCGCCACGGTCTCAATCACCAACGCACCCGGGGCGATGAAGCCGGGCGAAACCGCACAGCTACGCGCGATTCCCAGTGATGCGAACGGGACCGCTCTTCAAGGTCGTCGAGCGTCGTGGGCCAGCAGCAACCCCGCAGTGGCCAACGTCTCGTCCGGAGGACGCGTGTCGGCACTGGCCCCGGGAACGGCAACACTTACAGCCGTCAGTGAGGGGAAGACTGCTTCCGTAACGATAACCGTCCAGGCCGAAGAAGTAGCCAGAGTTGCGGTACTACCGACTAACCCGGCCGGATTAGATGTGGGCGCGACCGTCGCGTTGTCAGCGAGCGCGGTGAGTGATCGAGGCGTGGAGCTGACCGATCGAACGGTGAGCTGGGCCAGCAGTGATACCAGAGTGGCCTCGGTATCCCAGGCTGGAGTAGTGACAGCCGTTGCCCCGGGGAACGCTGAGATTCAAGCGGCGGTGGGAGGACGCACTGGCTCGGTCACCATCACGGTCTACTCCGCGGCTCAGCCACCGGATGAGCCGACGCAGCCGCCAGCCGACCCGCGACCGGCGATAGCAGCCGTGATTCAGAGCTACGAGAGGGCGATCGAGTCGCAGGACATTGAGCAGATAAGGCGGGTGTTCCCGGCGATGTCGGCCGATCAGGAAGCAGGGTTCAGAAACTCGTTCGAGGGTATGCGAGATCTGAACGTGACACTGGTTCCAGGCGAGCCGAAGGTTGACGGGGACGTGGCGCACGTCACCGTGGACGCAACCTACGATTTCTTCAACACGGCATCGCGCAGGAACAACAGTGATTCCTTCACCTTCGAGTTGACACTACGCCAAGTCTCCGGCTCCTGGCAGATCACAGCAAGTCGCTGACCTTAGAAGGCAAACTCCAGGCCGGCGGTCCAAACCACACCTGGCTGCAAACCTGCATCGGACAGCGGGATTAGCACGTTGGCCAGCAGAATAGTGCCGCCTCTGACTCTGAACTTCGAGCCGGCCGAGGCCGTGATCAGGTTCTCGCGCACAACGGAGATTGGGGTCGACTCCAAGCTCCGTGGGAAGGGTTCCTCGAAGCTGATCGACTGTGGTAGAACGATCTTGTTGTCCCCCACCTGCCACTCGGTGATCAGATCCAATGCCAGAGTTGCCCATTGTGCGAGTTGCTCGTCGAAACCGATAGTTGCGAGGATGGCGTCGTTCTGCATCTCGCCGGTTCTCACGAGATAACCGGCGTTGAGGTGCGGTCCGAAGCCGCCGTACTGACCGGACACGATGCCAAGCAATCGCACCGATGCGGATCCGGAGCCGAGCAGTTCTTCCTGTTTGCCGGTCGCGAACCGAACATCTCCTAGCACAGCAGCACCGATCTTGTCGCTCTGACCCACGTTGACCTTGAGCCTAGCGGTCATGTCACCGATGCCGGCCGACGATCCATCTATTGTGGAGGAACCGGTGAGGACCGGATTGTCGATGGTACCATCAAAGAAGTGAACAGCGGTCTCACCGAATGGGTCGATCTGGGCATCGCTGGCTCCGGAAACGGAGGTCCTGACGAAGGGGAGCGCCACCCCGACGTCGATGAAGTCGGTCAACCCATATGTGAAAAAGAGCGAACTCACCAGAACTCGGATGTCGAGGCTCATATCGAGGCGGATGATGTCGTTTTCGCGTAGGGGGTCGCCGAGACCAGCGGGGTCGACATCTTGATGCACGAAGTTGAGTGTCAGGTTGTCTGTTGGAATGCCACCCAGGGTTTTGAAGTTCACTCCCGAGAGGTTGAACCCTAGAAAGAACTGCCCTTTGCCCAACGTTCGCGATTGCTCGGCGAAGATGGGGCCGGCGGTGTTGGTGCTGCGGACGGGAACGCCGCCTACAAAGCTGAATGTTGCCCCGCTGCTGGTAGCGCTGAGTGGATTGTTGGAAACGCTCTTCCCGATGGCCTCCGTGATAAACTGGATCACGGCCAGGTTACCCGACGCCACCGCGGGCAAATAATGGTCGCCGTGACCGTTATCCGCGTTAATCGATCCGTCGAGGCACAGCGGTTGGCCGCAATCGCCGAATGTGAAGAGGTCTGACAGCACATCCCGCAGCGGCTTGTCACTTTGGGCGGAGGCCGAGTTGGCGAATACAATGGCCAACAACAGGCAGGTGAGTGCCGTGGTCCGTAGCATCTTGTCTCCAGGTGTCTCCAGAAGTCAGGCAAAATACGTAGGTGACACGGTTCCTGCAACGGCTGGGGCGCCCCTCGCGCATGGGGGTACCCTAGTGTAGTGTTGAGATGAGGGGCCGTTTTTCCCGCCTGCCCCTCGGCCTACGGGAGCATAGGAGGTCACGATGCCGGTGAAACGACTCAAGGAGTTCCTGGACAGCAACAACATCAAGTATGTCACGATCAGCCACTCCCCGGCGTACACTGCGCAAGCAATTGCAGCTTCCGCGCACGTGTCTGGAAAGGAATTGGCAAAGACCGTGATGGTGAAGGTGGACGGGACGATGGCGATGGCAGTGCTGCCAGCCTCCTACCAAGTGGATTTCGATCTCATTACGGAGGCGATGGGAGCGGGACACGTGGAACTCGCCTCGGAAGCCGAGTTCAAGGATCTATTTCCGGAGTGTGAAGTAGGTGCGATGCCGCCGTTCGGCAATCTCTACGATATGGAGGTCTGTGTCGCGGCGAAGCTGGCGGAGGACGACGAGATTGCGTTCAACGCTGGGTCACACACGGAACTGATCAAGCTGTCGTTCAAGGACTTCGAGCGGCTGGTCAAGCCCAAGGTTCTGGCGTTCTCGGCGCAGATGGTCTGATGCTATTCCCCTCCTCCCTCCGGGGAGGAGGGGGAGGCGGGAGCTGAGATCACCGCCACAACCGGGAAGTGATCCGACGGATATTTCCCGTCGACGGCGGTGCGGACAATCGTGGCCTCAAGAACCTGCCAGTCATCGGACACCAGCACCGCGTCTATCTTCTCGCCCGTAGCGGTTCCCAGAAAAGAGTTGAACGTTCCTACGGCATCGCTGTCGGGATGTACGGCCCTGTATGAGTCACGCAGTTCCGATGAAGCTGGGGTAGCGCCGGTCCCCGCGAACGCGCGTTCGAGGTCACCTGTGAGGTAGCGTAGGACCGGATTGCTCTCGCCGGCGTTGAAGTCACCGGTCACGATCACGGGGTCGCTCTCGTCTCTGGACGCAATTCGACTAGCGAGAAGTTCAGCACTCTGTTCGCGTGAAGCTTGGGATTCGTGGTCGAGGTGGACGTTGTAGACGTAGAATCCACTGTTGGTGGTGCGGTCGACCAGATGTGCCCAGGTGCAGATCCGAGTCACATTGTTACCCCAACTGGCGGAGCCTGGCACTGCGGGCGTATCAGAGAACCAGAAGGTGCCTGAGTCGTTCACCTCGAACCGGTCTGAGCGGTAGAGTATGGCGGCGTACTCGCCAGCCTTTACCCCATCATCACGTCCGACTCCGATCTCGCCGTAATCGCTGAGTTCGGCCAACACCTCGTCGAGCTGGAACCGCAGAGCCTCCTGCACTCCGAGAACGTCAGGTGCGAACTCACGGATTACGTCGATCACCAAGAGGTTGCGGTTCGGCCAACTGTTGTTTTCGTCGTTCGCCGTGCCATATCTGATGTTGAACGTCATGATTCTGAGTTCGATGCCGGTGTCGTCGGTATTGCCCGCACAAGCAGACACCAGCAAGGCGGCAGCGATCCCTGGAAGTAACGCGGTGAGTCGCCGCCCAGCGAAACTCGTCGGTAAGCTCATGCGGGAATCCAGATCTTCCGGGCCTCCACTACCTCTGCCTTGTTCGAGATGTACAGTGGCTCGCGTGACTTGGCATAAAAGATCAGTCCCTTGTAGCTGGTCAAGTATTGAAACTTGCCACCGAACACGCCGCCCTGGGCTCTGATTACCAGCAGGTCGTCTTGGTGGTTTACCAAGCGACTGAAGTCATCGGGTTCGAGTCGTACGATCGCTCCGGAAGCCTTGATGGCTTGAGCAATCGCTGCGGCTGCCCCAGCTCCTCCTGCCATACTCCAGTCCTCCGTGTCAGATCAGTTGGCTGTGAGCGAGTCCATCGTGACGAGGCTAACCGGAACGGCGACGACGCTTGGCACGGTGTTCCCGCCCTTCTTCCCGCTGGAAGGGCAGGGAGGGGTCTGGCTTACGGTCGATGAATCATTATGTGCGCCCAAGGAGTGCCTGGGAACATCAGCCAAGGGCGCTGGTCGGATGCTATCTCCGAAATGCCGATCATGTCCTCCGTTGCCCAGGGCACGTAGATGACGTGTAGCGCCCGGGCGCCCACGGCGGTCCCGGTTGCCTGATCGAAGCTTCCTTCCGGGCCCGTGAGTGAGTACAGCGCCGCCGGATGGGTGGGCATCAACAGCTTTCCCTTCTCGACCTCTTCACGTCGATCGTCCTGCACCTCGGTAACCGTTTTGCCTTGCGCTTTGAGCTGGCGCCCGCGGGCCATGAAGGGCTCCAGGTCACGGTGGTAGCAAGCCACGTGAAATCCTTCGATCTTGGGGTCGTCGGCGAGGCAGATCATCATGTTGAGGCCCATTCGGACTACCGATAGAGAGTCTCCTCCGACGAACGCCAACACGGTGGCGCCCTCGCGCATCGGCTCGGGCAGGGCGCTGACCGCTTCGGCGATCTGCTCTTCCACCGGTTTCTGCTGCGCTGTTATGGGGGAAGCCGAAACCAGGAGAGTCACTGCGAGGGCCGTCGATGCAAAGCGTCGCATGGGCCACCTCCATTACGGGATGCCCTAATAATAAGGCCAGTGCCCGGAGGACGCACACGCGGGACCAGCTTTGGGCTTGGGGGGAGTAAACGCAATGATGGCCACCGCCGTCTCAGGATTGGGGCAGATGGAAACACTTTGGAGTGCCATTGAGCGGGAGTAGGCTCCCGAATGAGTCGCTGGAGGCTCTCGTCCGCCGAGCCCAAGGTGGCGACCGTGGCGCCTTTGAGGGAATGGTCCGCAGAACCTACGACCAGGTGTACCGCTGGGCGCTGGTGCACACGGGCGATGAGGACGACGCCGACGACGTCACGCAGGAGGTCCTGGTTCGGCTTCATACCCGGCTCAGGAGCTACCGTGGACGATCCCGATTCACCACCTGGCTGTTCCAGGTTACGAGGAACGCAGCGTTGGAACTGACCCGCAAGAAGACCAGAGTAATGCGTTTGGCAGAACGTGCCGGCCGGCTGGAGGAGATCGAGAAACGTGAACCGGTGGACAAGCTCGACGAGATGGAAACCGCGGGTCTCGCCGAGATGGTTCGGGCACTGTTCAAGAGCTTGCCGGCCCGGCAGCGACAGGTGTTCGACCTGGCAGATCTCCAGGGATACTCGCCCAGCGAGATCGGCAAAATGTTGGAGATGAATGCGGTGACCGTGCGGGCCAACCTGTGCAAGGCAAGACGCGCGATTCGGACCAGCATTCTGGATCAGTACCCGCAGCTATTAGAGGAGAGACTGACGTGAACTGCTCGGAAGCGCTGGACCTGTTGCTAGAGGCAGACCTTCCGGAGTTGGAAGGCAAAGGGGACTCGGAGTTGGCGGGGCACGTTCAGGCCTGCCTTCGCTGTCGCGCCGTTGCCGACCGGGTACTGGTGGAGCAGCGCAGGCTTGGTGAGTTAATGGTCGCGGTCCGGTCGAAGACC
>JBDGZZ010000036.1:0-25731 GCA_039588335.1 Gemmatimonadota bacterium
GGCTCGCGAGCGAAAACTCTTCCGCGGGGCCGTCCCCGTCTGGGTCGATGAAGATGTATTTCTCAAAGCCCTCGCCTTCCGCTCGGATGGTTCCCACGTCGACACCGTGGATGCTCTTGGCTAACTGCCTCGGCTGATCGAACTCTTTGTAGTTGGAGTAGTCGTTGGCCGAAAACAGCGGTTGCAGAAACAGCTCGAGCGACATCGTGGGTGTGAACGTCACGTTCAGTCGTGTGGTCATCGAGAGCGACTTCTGGTTCAGCTCCGCGAACACGTAGCGCCGTCCGAAGAATGCGGTGGCGGTCGGGTCGTCTACCGCGGCCACGTACTGGTCGGGGTTCTTGGACTGGCCGTAGGCGGGGCTCAGCGACAGACTGATGTTCGAGGCCGGCTTGATCGTCACGTCGAAGCCGAGGTCGTAGGACCGCCCTTGGTCTGCGTCCCAATAGAATGACGGGTTGAACCCGACGATCACGGGCTTGCGGCTGTCGGTGCTAATGAAGCTGGCCAGAAACGTGGACGCGGGTTTCCTCACCACAGGTCCGCCACGCGTGAGCCGGTCGTCGAACGTGGACGGGCGGTGGATCCCGAAGGTGTTGATGTCCCAATAGAACGGGGTCGTGAAGCCGAAGAACCCGTGGAACTGCCTGTCGGTCACGTCGCCGTCGAAATTGTACTGCTGCTGTGCCCCGGCCGTCGTCCAGATTTGCCGGTACCACGATCCCGGGACCGTCCATGAGCGCGAAAGGTTGGCGTTCATCCAGATGTAATCGGTGCGGGTGAGAAACGCGATGTCGTTGTTCTCGAACCCGGGGCTGCGGACGTTGAGCGCTGTCTCCCACTGCCAATCTCCCGCGTCCTTCGCGACCCGGGAGTAGACTCCCCAACCGCGCATCGAGGTGAGTGTGGAGTCAAGGCGGTCGCTGAACAGGCCGTTGCCACCGTGCTGTCGATCGGGCCGCTGGAAGTAACGCGCGCTCGCATGCTGCGCCCGGAGAATCGCATCGGTCGAGCCCGAAATGTTGCTGAAGGCCGAGCTGAACAACACGTGGTACGTGCGGTCGCCCCACCAGTACTCCCCATCCAATCCGAAGCTCTCTGCGTGCCCGTTCAAGAACTCCCTCAGTGCCGGATCGGCGAAATTCCTGTACACCGAAGTCCCTATCGCCCCGATCTGCAGGTCTCCATCGAGCAGGTCTTGCTTCACTCGGCCGATAAAGTAGCTGGTGAGCGGCTCGACCTCCTGCTTGAACCGCTCGCCGGTCGTCCCGACCACCCGAGCGTTCTCACGCTGCGTGAGTGCTCCGAGGATTCCGACCGACGTGCCGGAGCCGGTTTTGCCGGTGATCTTTGCGGCACCGAGGATCGTGCTAGCCGTGGGAATGTCGGAATAGTCACCCGCGTCTTGCGCAAGGAATCCGCCCTGCGGCTGACGCCCGATACGGCGGGTGAACGACATACTGAGAGACGAGGTGTTACTGCAGAATTGGCACCAGAAGTTGCCAAAGCCGAAGTTGCCCCGGCCCTCGATGAAGAACTCGCGTTTCTCGGGGAAGAAGGTCTCGAACGCGCTCAGGTTGACCACTGCGGGATCAACCTCGGCCTGCCCGAAGTCCGGGTTGACTGTCGCGCTGAGCGTCAGGTTCGAGGTCAGCAGGTACTTGAGGTCCAGACCGATGCGGTAATCAGACTGTGCCTTGCCCGTGAACGGGTTGGCCTCATCCACCTCGCCGCCGTTCACGTCGACCTGACTCACCGCGTAGGGGAGGGCCTCCAATCGATTGGTGCTGGCCTGGATCTGGCTGAACCCGTCGAGGTGACCGAAACGCGAAGGGCCGCCCGACTCGTTGAGATGCCAGAAGGACCAGACAGCCACTTCGTTCAGCCGCTGCACGAACCGCTGGACCTGCAGGCCCCACACCTGGTCCTGGTCCCTGGGGAATCGCAGCTGCGAGAAGGGAATCTCTAGTTCCGCCGTCCACCCCAGCGAATCGACCCTCGCATCGGCGCGCCACACTGGATCCCAGGAGTCATCGTGGCCGAACGCGTCGCCCCTTACACCGGCCGGGTTGATCGAGAACAGCGTCTGACCGGTGTGGTCATGGAACGTGTCGAACATGATCGTGAGCCGGTCGCTCTGTGTATGCGCGTCGCGCCGCACGAGGCGAGAGACGACACCGTCGGGCCCAAGCTCGTCGTACATCCGCGCACCGACGTACAAGTTTGCATCGTCGTACGCGAATCGGATCTCGGTGAGTTGTGTCGCGGGTCTGCCCTCGTTCGGTTCGCGCTGGACGAAGGAGGTCACTGCCGGCGCAGTTTGCCAGATCGACTCGTCGAGGCGCCCGTCGAGCCTGATCTCGTCCCGGAGCTGCACGATGTGGGCTCGGGGAGCGAGCAGGTCGTGCTCGGGCGTGCCGGAGGTTGGGGTAACGAGCGGCTCTACAACGCTTGAATCCGCTGGTGGACTGGTCCGCACACGCTGTGCCTGTGCGAGTGCGGTCCCGGGCAGCGCAATGAGTACAACTAGCAACGGAAACAGACGAGCTGCGCTGCGGTCGGCGACAGTAATCATCGTACGACCTCGGATCACGAGTTACGGTTTGGCGAACGTCCCCTCCTCTTGTTCTGACGTGTTGAATGCGCAAAACGTTGCAGTGGGCCGAGTTGCCGGTTCTGGTATGCATCATTCTGGAACGTTGGCTCGATGAGCTAGCGGATGTGGCAGAACTGGAGCTTCCGCCCCGCACAGGCTGGCGCGCAGTGCGTCGGAAGTTCGCGACATCAACACACGTGTTTGTCGTGGCGTACTTCGCAGTTGAGATGGTGATCATGCTGGGGGTGTTGGGGGTAGTGCGATTGGTGGTTCGGAGCCTAAGTAAGTCCAGAAACAATCCGACCGAGAATCAGTAGTGGTTGGCCGCGGATCTTCGCGGACACAAGCGGATCTCCGCGGACCGAAAGAACTAGCACCGCCGTCTCCTTGCTCACCCCATTACCACTCGCACCTGGTGCTCTCGACCATCGCGCGTCAGTGGAATCAATACGTCCATCGTGTCTGATTGAAGCTCTACGTCATCGAGAATGATGCCGGACACGCCGCGTGATACGTGACTCGGGTTCTGGACCGTGATGTGATAGACGGAAGTGTGGTAACGGTACGTGATCTGGAAACGCTCCCATTCCTTGGGGATACAAGGGTCAATCCGTAGCGTCTCTCCCAGTTTGTGAAGTCCGAGGATCCACTCCAAGCCTGCGCGATAGAGCCAGCCCGCAGCGCCGGTATACCAGGTCCAACCACCACGCCCGACGTGCGGGGGCTGTGAATAGACGTCCGCCGGCACGGCGTACGGCTCGACCTTGTATCGCTGCACGTCGGTCCGAGTACTCGCGTGGCGGATCGGATTCAGCAGGTTGAAGAGCTCAACAGCCGTGTCACCGTCACCCAGCTCCGCAAACGCAGCCACCGACCAGATGGCGGCATGAGTGTATTGCCCGCCGTTCTCTCGAATGCCCGGTACGTACCCTTTGATGTATCCGGGGTCGTGTGATGTCCGGTCGAACGGTGGGGTGAAGAGCTGTATCAGCCGGTCCTTCCGATTCACCAGCCTTTGTTCTACGGACTCCATTGCCCGACGAGCGCGTTCCTCGTTGCCGGCACCGGAGAGCACGGCCCATGACTGCGCTATCGAGTCGATCTGGCACTCGTCGTTCTCGGCCGATCCGATCGGTGTGCCATCGTCGAAGAACGCCCGCCGATACCACTCGCCGTCCCATGCTTCGCGCTCGAGCGATGCCTTCAGAGCAGCAGCCACATCGCGCCAGCGCGTAGCACGTTCTGTGTCGCGTCGGCGCTCCGCAATTGGTGCAAACTCCTTCAGGTTGAGCAGTAGGAACCAGCCAAGCCACACGCTCTCACCGCGGCCCTCCCAGCCCACTCTGTTCATACCGTCGTTCCAATCACCGGCGCCCATCAGGGGAAGGCCATGCACTCCGAGTCCCAGGCTGCGATCGATAGCTCGAGCGCAGTGCTCGTATAGCGTTGCGGCGTCGTCTGATTGCGTTGGCTCGAAATAGGCTTCCTGCTCGTTCTCTTCCAGGTCAACGCCCTCAATCCACGGTGCGTCCTCGTCGAGTATGGTCCAGTCCTCAGTGGTCCTGAGATAGTGCGACACGGTATACGGAAGCCACAGTCTGTCGTCGGAGATGCGCGTCCGCACCCCACGGCCTGTCGGCGGGTGCCACCAGTGCTGTACGTCACCTGCACGGAACTGTCGAGTTGCGGCGCGAAGTATGTGTTCTCGCACCATGTCGGGTTCGGTCAACACCAGTGATAGAACGTCCTGCAGTTGGTCGCGGAACCCGAATGCCCCACCGGATTGGTAAAACGCCGAGCGAGCCTGTACACGGCATGAAAGGGTTTGGTATGGTAGCCAGCGATTGAGCAAGAGATCCAACGAGGGGTCGGGTGTGTTCACTTGCACCGCCCCCAACACGCTGTTCCAGTGGTCCTGGACTTCGCGCAGCGCAGCATCGCAATTCGTGTTGCGATGCTGCTGGATCAAGGCTCTTGCGTCATCGCGGGTCTCAGCTTCTCCCAAGAAGAACAGGACTTCGGCACGCTCGCCCGGCCGGAGTTTCAGCGTTGTCCGGAACGCGGCGCACGGATCGAGGCAGGCACCGGTCTTACCTGACAGCTCTTGGCCGCGTTCCAGCGATGCTGGGTGGTCCAAGCTCGCATTGCGCCCCAGAAATTCGAGACGGTCAGCGGTCCAGGATGTCTGCAGCCCTCCCAGGTCGGCAAAGGCGACTCGACCGGAGAATTCCCCATTGAATCGGTTACGCGCTAGTATGGCTCCCGTGACGGAGTCCACTTCCGTCACCACAGAACTCGTGGAGTTGCTGCGGTCGACGCCCAGCACCCACTCGACATAGCACGTGACAGTGAGCTGTCGCTTGACCCTGGACTGGTTTTCCAGAATCAGGCGAGAAACCTTCACGGGATCTCTCACTGAGACAAACTGAGTCAGCTTCAAACCGATGCCGTGGGAAGTGTGTTCGAAGACACTATAGCCCTGTCCATGGCGTGCTACGTACGGCCGGTTCTCCTCTCTAATGGGAAGTGTGGTCGGGCCCCAAATGGCGCCGCTGTCCTCGTCTCGCACATAGAAAATTTCACCAGGTGCATCACTCACGGGATCGTTCGACCAGGGCGTAAGTTTGTTTTCGCGGCTGTTCTCGGACCACGTGTAACCTGCCCCGGACTCGGATACCTGGGAGCCGAACAAATGGTTGGACACCACGTTGATCCACGGAGCCGGTGTCCACTGACCTTTGCCCATAATAGTGACGTATTCGGTTCCGTCAGGCGTGAATCCGCCGAGACCGTTGTAGAACCTGAGGCCAGGTGCTGGCGCTGGGGCCGTCTCCTCGGCCTCACGCAGCGAGCGGAGCGAAGGCGGGAGGGGACCCGGCCGCAGTCGGAGGAGCCGGACGACTTGCTCGGATAGGGTACCTTGAGCAGCGTTGATTACGACTCTAGCGGCGGCACGTAGTAGCAGCTGGTCGCCCGGAGGAACGACATCGGATCGCAACACAAACACATCGCCATGTCCAGGGCTCTTCTCACGTCCAATTGCGGACTGGATCGCTTCCACCATGGACTCGAGCGATTGCTGGAGGTCCTGAACGTAGGATGTTTCCTTGGCATTGAGGATGACCAGATCGGCGGCGATCCCCTTCAGGTGCCAATACTCGTGTGCGCGCAATAGCTGCCTCACGACCTCACGTTCTTCGTCCACTTCGATCCGCACCAAACAGATGGGCAGATCTCCCGAGATACCGTAGCGCCAGAGGTCGGACAGGCCGGCCTCATTCTTCGCAACCTCTTCAGTCGTCGCCCGCAGAGTTGGATCCGCGTAGATCAGACGGTTGGCAAGCCGTTGGAACAGGTGTGCTTCGTCCTGGGTCATGCGCAAATGGTGGAGCTGTACCTGCGCCTGCGTCCATGCCAGCGAACTCTCTCGATCAAACGTTGCCGGCTGTCTGTATTTTTCCACGATCTCGAGGGCCTCTTCCCGAGACGGTGCAACCAGTGTGGTGAATAACAGGTGCACAGTCTCCCCCGGCGTAATTGCGACACGGTGCCGCAAGCTCACGATTGGATCGAGCACCGCTCCAGTTGTGTTGGAGAGTGGCCCTCCATCAATCACAGAAAGCGGAGTTCGGATGCCACGGCCTCGGCCCAGGAACTGGGCACGATCAGTCTCGTACTGGACTTCATCCACCGTTTCGCCTTCTACCGTGGCTAGGTGCGCTAGCCAGACTTGGCGTTCATCAGAAGAGCGAGGACGCCGTGTGGCGAGCAGTGCGTCGAGCCTTGCGACAAACTCCGTCTCGACAAACAGGTTTGAGAAGGCTGGATGAGCGATATCTGCGCCCTGCGGTGCGAGCACAACCTCGGCGTAGGAAGTGAAGTCGATTTCACGATCCCTGTCTTCGAGATTGGTGACCGTCAAATGGCGTAGCTCGGCATCGTCTTCGGGAGAGACCACAATCTCGAGCGTGATCGTCAGTGAATCGTGTCTCTGGATTATCTTGGCCCGGTCCTCAGAGTAGACAACCTCGTAGTGCTCTGCCTCGGTACCGGCCGGCTGGAAACCGGCGGACCACACTTCTTTCGTCTCTACATCGCGAAGGAAGACAAAACTACCCCAACAGTCGCGAGTGGAGTCCTCCCGCCAGCGAGTGATCGCAAGGTCGTCTCGCTTGGAGAATCCACTCCCGGCAGCAGTGACCATCACTGTGTAACGGCCGTTGGACAGTACGTGCGTGCGCGGCGTCAAGTCATGCGGTGACTCGAACCGCCGCAGTGTAGGTGCCACAACGTCGCGCACATGTGCGGCGACTTCAACTTCCTCACCTCTTGGCCGCGCCACCGCTACGCTCCGTGGTGTGCGCTCTTGGAGTAGCAACTCGGTCGCTACGACCATAGGGTGTGAGTGGAAGCGATTCCTGACTACACCGTCGTGCACCAGGTTGCCGAGCGAAACGATAGTCATGCCCTGATGGTGTGCCATGTAGGCCTGCACTACTGCAATCTCAGCCCCTTCGGGTAGACGGGAAGGTGTGTAATCGAGAGCTTCATAGAACCCGTACACGCCTAGTCCTCCAGCTGCTTCGAGACGTGCGAAGTTGTCGAGAGCCGCGGACGGATCGATCATGGCGGCCAGAGCAGTCGCGTATGGAGCAACGACTACGTCTTCGAATAATCCTCGTTTCAGTCCCAAACCGGGCACTCCGAAATCGGAGTACTGATACGTCAGCCCAACATCACGTACGTTGTAAGCTGATTCCGATACGCCCCACGGTACGCCGCGCTCCGCTCCGTAACGGATTTGGCGCCCGACCACGAGACGGTTGGTGAGGTCAAGTAGGCTGTGCGCCGGCTCCCGCATGACGAGGATCGGCATCAGGTACTCGAACATGGACCCCGACCACGAGATTAGTGCCGCGCCACCTCCCACCGGCGTCAGCGAGCGTCCCAGCAAGAACCAGTGGCGAGGCGACACATCGCCCTTGGCCACTGCAACAAAACTCGTGAGCCTCGCCTCAGAGGCCAGCAGGTCATAGCAGCTCGGGTCCAAAGTTCCGTCGACCACGCGGTACCCAATTGAGAACAGTCGTCTAGACCCATCAAACAGAAACTGGAAATCCATGGTTAAGACCATGCGCTCGGCGAGCAACGCAAGCGCAGAAAGACGGTGTTCCAGACCCTCGGCTTCTGCACTCGATGCTACTTCTCGATCGCGAATGTGGCTGCGTACCGACTTCAGAACGCCCGCCGCCCAAGTCGCGATCTCGGATTCGTGGGTGGCATCCACCGCTTCCGCCGTCAACGTGCGCGCCATGTCCAACAGCGTCTCCGCCTCCACCTCGAGACCTGGCAGTCGGTCGTGCCATCCTGAAGGAGATCGCGGCGCATCCTTCAGTAGCTGCGAGACAGCATCTGCCGCATCTTGGAGCTGGTGCGCCGTCACAACTTGAGTCCGCCGAGGGTGCTCGATCTGCTCCATGGCGTGGAGCATCAAGTCCAGAGCGTCCCTGATGCCGGCAAGTATCTCCGGGCCCCGCGACGGCCGGCGCTTCAGATGGTTCAAACCTTGAGTCAGCGCAATGAGGTGTCCCGCCAAATTGCCACTGTCCACCGTCGAGACGTACATCGGCTCCAGTGGTCGCAGATCGGTGATGTCATACCAGTTGAGAAAGTGACCGCGCACGCGACGCATGGAGTTCATAGTCCCTAGTGTTTTCTCCAATCGTTCGACCATTTCCTGAATCCCAATCCAACCAAAGTCGTAGGCCGTCATCGTGCTCAGGAGATAGAGACCCATGTTGGTCGGTGAGGTGCGGCGAGCTTCGACGGGCTCGGGATCTTCCTGGAAGTTGTCCGGCGGCAGGTGGTGTCCCGCCTCGGTCACGAAGGTTTCGAAAAAGCGCCAAGTTCGGCGGGCGACGAGCCGCGCAGCGCCGATCTGCTGAGTTGACAGAATCCGTTTCTTCGGAACGTGCGCTGGCAGGCTCATCCGCCAGGCCAGCACCGGCGATAGCGTCCAGAGCAAAACGAACGGAGCAGCAACTGGCCACGCGGTTGGCCTGAGCAGGACCAAGAGCACGCCAGCCACCGCGCCTAATGCAACTCCCCATCGGAGATGTCCGACGAAGGAGCGGAGTCGTAGGTCGATGCTGTAACCCACCTGCGCTGCAGCCACCCATCGCAGCAGGTTTCGCTTCGATATGAAGAGTCGCCAGAATGTGCGGACGACTGCGTCCGTCATTAGCCAGGCTTGATGCGCCAGTACAGTGATCGTCACCAGCGATTGCAGCGCGGCCACGACTGCGTCGTTACGGACGGCACGCAGGTGACTGCGCTTTGAAATGCCCCAGCGCTGAGGGATCACTCCATCGATCAACGGAATCAGATTTGGTACCGCAATCGACCCGATGGCCAAGCCGGTCCACAGAACCGGGTTGACTCCTGGCAAAAGCCACGAGGTGACTGCGAGCAGGTAGGTAGCTGGAGCCGAAAGACTGCGCCGCAGATTATCCACCATCTTCCAGCGGCCGCTGGCAGAAATCCGGACCTTCAGTTTGCGACTCGATCCGGCGCGCGCGTGACCAAGAATCCAGGGCAACAGTTGCCAGTCACCGCGAGCCCATCGGTGCCTGCGTCTGGCTTCGACTTCGTAGTTGGAAGGGAATTCCTCGAACAGATCGATGTCCGTTGCCAATCCAGCCCGCGCGAACAGTCCTTCGAATAAATCATGACTGAGGAGTGCGTTCTCAGGAACCTTGCCTTCTAGTGCACGTTCGAACGAATCGACATCGTAGATACCCTTCCCCGTATACGATCCCTCTCCGAACAGATCCTGATACACGTCAGACACTGCAGCAGCGTAGGGGTCTACTCCACCGGGACCGGATATGATCTTCTGATATGGCGTGCTGTCTGGCCCCGTCGGTAACGACGGCGTGATCCGTGGCTGCAGAATCGCGTAACCTCCGACGACCCTTCGTTCTCGCTCATCGAAGCGAGGCCGGTTGAGCGGATGCGCCATCGCCCCGACGAGACGGTACGCCGTCCCCTTGGGCAGACGTGTGTCGGCGTCGAGCGTAATCACGAACCGTATGCCCGTCGGTAGAGTCGGCGTCGCCGCATGTCCAGTCACTGAAATGAACGACGTGTCGGTTGCGCCGCGCAGGAGTCGATTCAGCTCATTGAGCTTCCCGCGTTTGCGCTCCCAACCGATCCACCTTCCTATCTCACCTTCCTTCTCGTTCCAGAGTCGCCGGCGGTGAAGCAGGAAGAACCGCACTCCACCGCCTGGTGAGCGCCCGTACCGTTCGTTCAGCCGCTCGATGCCATCCGCCAGCGCGCGCAGCAGTTCCTCATCGTCATCCATCGTCTCGACGGGCGCATCCGTCCAATCGCTGAGCAACGCGAAGTGCAGATGCCCCTCGGGATTCGCTAGGTAATGCACTTCGAGCCGTTCGAGCTGTTCCTCAATATCACTTCGGCTTGTGAGCAACGTGGGAACGACGACCATCGTCTTGAGCTCCGGAGGCACACCCGCCGCGAGTTCTAGCTTGGGGAGTAATTGAGGTGGCACGAGCACGGGAACCAGACGATTCACGATGGCCACTGCCACGTCTGATGCAGTGATCATTCCCAGGATCCCCAGGACCATCAGGATCAGGGGGTTAACGCCGGCTGCCCACGTGACGTACAGTGGGCCCGCAACCACCAAGATGGTCAGAACCGCGATCGCTGACAGGTACCCACCGGTCGCAACCGCTCGTACTACACGGCGCAGGCGGAGGCGAATAGGTACTCTAAAACCGAGACGCTTCTCGAAGGGTTTCCTGCCGTCCGATATCAGGTAGTACCCCGGATCTTGCTCTGGGCTCTCAGGAATATCGGGTAGCCTGTGGTCATCGCGTGCTTCGGCACCGAGTGCCGAGTCACGTTCGCTCACTGCGTTCTCAGCTAGAAGCACTGCCTCGGCCGCGATTTCCGATTCGGAGTGTCCCGAACCACGCGCAAGCAGCTCGATCTGAGTGCGGTACTCGTTTCGGGTGGCGAAATCCATCGCGGCGAACCCGGGCGCAGTCCGGAGAATCGTGTCAACCAGGCTGACATCCTCGAAGAACTCCTGCCAGTCGACGGAGGACATCCAGCGCATGCTGGTGATGATGTGGCGGACAGTAACGTTTGCCTCGGCCTGGGCCTGATGCTCATGTGCGACGATCTCGGTGGTAGATGTTCCCTGGGCATCGAGCTTCGAGTTGAGCCAGCGCAATACCGGCATCATCGAGGAGTCTTGATCTCGCAGCCGTTGAACTAGTTCGACTGCAAACGCGTCGGACAGCGGTGCGTCACCCAGGCGACTCAGCACGGCGTCCACGTCCTTCGGTGGCTTGTCACCCAACCCTAGCAGGCGATCCGCCAGCTGATCTGCCTCGGACCGAGCCTCGCGCGCCCTGATGATCTTCTCTGCTAACCGGCGCAGGTTCTCTACAAGGGCCACACGGAGGTGGATGGCGACGGCCCAAACCTCACCGATCGTGAGTGGTTGGACGCGCTGGTAAGCCTGAACGAAACGCTCCAAGGTTGGCAGCTCGAAGCGGCTGTCGGTGTGTGCCACGTAAGCCCAAGCCACGCCATACACGCGCGGGTATCCCGTTAGATGACCCTCGGCGATCTTCGGCAGTAGGCGGTAGTAACGCTGGGGCAGATGGTCTCGGATCTCGCGGATCTGCTCGTCTACAGTGTGGAAGTTGTCGAGCAGCCACTCTTCGGCAGGCGTGATCTCACTCTTCTCGCGAACAGCCTGAACGATGTTGCGGTAGGCCGCCAGAAGCACGCTGGCATTATCACCGACCCTATGAAGGAGGTTCTTGCCCTTCTCGGGTTTCTCAGTTGCTACTTGAGCCGCCGCCAGGCTCTGGCCGTGCTCCTCGAACCGAGCAAGTCCGAAGATCTCGGCACGAATCGGTTGTTCGGGTTGAAAAGTGAAGGGAATTGTCTCTACCTTGCTCAAACCAGGGGGCTCCCAACGTTATGTGTGTGCATGATCACGGCCCGGATACTTGACGCATGCTCGAGGACAGAATCAGATGGCTAGGCCATACAGCCTCTCTTCCGGACGCGGCTCACCTCGGCCGCCTCAGCACTCTATTCCAACGAACAGCCGTGATGAACGGCAACGGCCGCCAGTCGTTGCGATCGAAGCTGTAGTAAATGAAAATGGGACGCCCCAGGAGATTCTTGCGCGGCAAGAAACCCCAATGCCGGCCGTCGTGAGACGAGTCGCGATTGTCACCCATCGTGAACAGGTGGTCCGCCGGAATCACAAATGGCCCCCAGTTTCTCAAGTCCGGTAGATAGCCGTCGCGGTCTACGGTGTCCACCAGATGTGGCAGTTGCCAATTGCGGCTTCTCTGTCGCTGCATGGAGTCCATGAAAGCCACTGAGTCCACGTGCTGCACGTACGGCTCGGGCACATAGTCGCCGTTGCGGAACAGCGAGTCGGCCCTCATCTCGAGCGTGTCACCGGCCACTCCTATGACCCGCTTCACGATGGTGAGCACCGGCTGCTCGATACCCGTCAATACAATGAGTTCACCGGCGCGCGGCTCCCTGATGGCCGGCAGGTGCTTGTTCGTAAGCGGTATCTCGGCACCGTACAGCGCCTTGTTGACGAACAACCAGTCACCAACCAGGAATGTGCTCTCCATGGAGTCTGAGATGATGCGAAACGACTTGATGAGAAACGCCTGCAAGAAGAACCAAATCACCAACGCAATCACAATGGACTTGAGCCAGCCCAACGCCCACTGGCCAAACTCCTGCTTCGCTCGAGGTTTCTTGTCGTCGGCGTCAGCCTGCTGAGTCTCCGTTGCTTTCTGCTTCTTCTTGCGCTTCTTACTCACCACCCAAGCCTTTTTTTGAGGTTCCACCAACGCAGCGGACTTCGCAATGTAATCGAGGGATGATCAATTGAGCGACCAGGTCAGCGAACCAGCTCCATCACGACGAGTCTCTCAACTTCGAGTTCGTCGGTCTCGACCACCCCCACCCTGCCTCGCGGAAGGAAGACAACGGGAAACGGTGTGTTTCCCGGAAGCGTTCCGACGTACGAACCGTCCACACCGAAAACGTCTATCGCCCCGGCCTCATCATCGCCCGGGACCCGACGCTTGACCCACAACTCACCATTCCGTGACAGCGCGACCCTACCTATGATTGGCACTACATCGGAGAATCCACGCGCGTCGACCAACTCTTCGGCCTCTATCATGCAACGACCCCGGCTGGAGCCGACTCTCATACCTTCACCTACCTCCGCCAAGGCCAGCTCTCTTGACGCAGATTGTGGCTCCATCGCCCTACGAACGCTCAATACAACCGCGTTGTTTCTCACCATATCCACTGAGTATTGAGACGATGCTGCTACAGCGATCGTACTGTCCCGCACCTCCCAAGCGATCACAGGATTGAAGAGCGGAGGTAGGCGGAGTCCAACACCGCACTCCGGAAACCACACCATCTCGCTTGGCGGGATTTCGACAGCCGCCAGCTCCGTCGTGTCCTCGCTCGTCACATTCAGGAGCACGTAGAACGTTCTATCCTCCTCCTCACGTGGCGCCTGAGTTACCACAAAGATGCCTTCGCTGCTCGCGGCGAAATGGCGGTGGCCCGTCGGCACCGCAAAGAGCCTGAAGGGTCGCTCCGAAAGCACTGCGCCGTCCGACCCATACAGAACCAATCCGCCCTTCAGATAGTCGAAAACCGATACCGTACCGTCTCGCGATACCCACATGGACGCGGGTCCCGGTAACTCGCCGGGGCCACTTCCCTCTCCACCCATCTCGCGAACGAACTCGCCGGCAGAGTCGAACACGACTACACGTGATGCAGCATGCTCGAGAATGTAGATGTTACCTGCGGAATCAGCTCCTACGTCGGTCGGCGACACTCGATAGAAGGAATCCGGCCTTCCTTCACTGCCACCCAGAGTGAACAGTTCTTTGAACTGCCAATCCAAATCCCTGTCTTCGCCGGTCCAGCTGACTATCGCGACTCCGGCCGAGTCGAGGCGCTCTTCGAAAACGCTGTCACCTGTTCCACCACATCCCGACATACAGATACATGCTGAAATCGCCAGGCCACCAAGGTATGAAGTACCTGCCCCATGCGTCATTGGTCCATCCTATCTTCCGTCAACTCGAATCCCGCTCTCTGGTACACGATTCGCCCCCCCACCATCGTGAGGAGCACCTTCGAGGCCATCCGCAGCAGCTCGTCGTCCGGCGCAGCGAGCAAATCGGCATCGAGTATCACGAGATCGGCAAACTTGCCGACCGTCAGCGATCCCTTCACCTCTTCGTCGTAGGTCAGATATGCTCCGTTCGCCGTGAAGGTCCTGAGAGCCTCCACCAGTGGGATCCTTTGCTCCGGACCGTGTACTTCACCGGATATCTGGTTCCTGCGAGTCCGCATCGCGTAGATGCCGACCCACGGATCAGGCGAATTGTTGGGGTAGTCCGACCCAGAAGCCATCACGATCCCGGCATCGAGAAACGTCTTGTACGGTGTGTGACGCGCCATGCGCTCTTCACCGATGTTGCGCACGAATGATTCGCCCTCGTAGTAGAGGTTCGCCGGATTGACGGCTGCAACTACACCGTATCGAGCCATCTCCCGAATGACGGTAGTACCGGGCTCGTCGGGCAAATACGCGTGGATTATGCTCCAACGCAGGTCTGCCTCCGGATCATCCCCCCGGATGTCGTCCATCAGGATCTTGTAGACATCCATGGTCTGCCGAATTGCCGCATCACCACAGGCGTGTGTGTGCAACTCCCACCCGTGGTCTGCCAACACCCGAAATTGCTCGAGCCTGTAATCGAGGTCTGCGTCGCGGAAGGCTCCATAATTCTCAGCACCGAGTGGATCTTCAGGTATCGGCAGGTACGGCACTGACACGGCAGCGCTCCGCGACCCGATGCCACCGTCAGCGGACGACTTTGCGCCGCGCACGCGCAGCATGTGGTCGCCCCGGTTACTGAATCCCATTTCCCCCATGCGATTCTCTATGTCCGCCGGATCGCTCAGCCCGTTGGGGTCACCGCTCCGATACCAGCCATCGTATACAACAGCACGGATCGGCAAGCTCCCCCTGTCGTACGCCGCCTGATACACCTCCGTAACGCTGCCCATACCCGATCCGGCCTCGATTATACTGGTGATGCCCAAGGAGGCCAGCACGTTCAGGCCCAACACCAGGCTCTCGACCCGTTGATCGAACGACTTGCTGGGAATCGCGCCGACTACCAGTCGCGGCGCCCTGGTCCCCACGAATACGCCATTGGGCAGGCCGGTTGCTGAATCGCGGAATATGATGTCGCCCGCTTCGAAGTCAGACGGGTCCTCGGTGAACCACTCCGGATGGGTCGACGGGTCGTCGAAGTCGATTCCCATCAATTCGAACACCTTCGTGTTCACGGCGACGCCGCGATAGATCCTGTCTAATGAAATGGGAACGGCGCGAGAAACTCGGTCCAACTCATGCCTGTTGGCCATTCGGTTCTCCGCGAGCCGGTCCTGGGTCCAGCCGAGTCCGAATAACCAGTCGCCCTCTTCACCAGTCGTGGGATAGCCCCACCCGCCGAGACCGCCTTCAGCTTGGAGTTGCCGCAAGCGGGCCTCGAGAAGCACCTGAACGTCGGCGACGTTGCGCGCCGATTCCAGGTTCACGGCGTAGTGTTGCTGGAAACCGAGGTCGCGAACGTGGATGTGAGTCTCGTTGATGCCGGGAATCAGGGTGCGGCCCTCTAGGTCATGCACTTGGGTGTTCTGATCGATCAAGTGACCCATGTCCTCCAGAGCGCCAACGGAGACGATCCTGTCGTCACGAATGGCGAGCGCCGTGCCCGACAGAGTCGCGTCGTCCATGGTCACCACAGTGGCGTTGTGGAACACGATGTCAGCTTGGTCGGGTCCCCGATCACACGATACCAGAACCGCAGCGCACACCACCACCATCAATGTTGCTGTGTTTCGACCGCTATTCCGATGGGCTCCCAACATTGGATGTCACCTCAAAGAAGAACTGCAGCGAAGATATCGTCCCGTCTGGCACCCGGCCACAGTCAAAACGCGCCACTCGGAACTGGTTTTCCACATTGAGACACGCCATTTCGGTTTCGATTTGCCGAGCCTATTGCGGTGGTTGTGCCGGGCCGGTATGCTAGCCGAATCGCATGCTCGACCCCACCGATTGGATAAGTCGTGAGAGACCCGAACCACCTCGTGATGCAGACACCGCTGGAAGCCCTAACCGAGGCCCGCGAGGAGATCCTAGCCCTGCTAGAGGAGAATCGAGAGCTGCAGGAGGAGATTCGGAGACTCCGGAAAAAGGCTCCCAACGGCGGGAGTAGGGAGCGGGAAGCGGGAAGCGGACAGAACTAGGTACCTGTTTCAGCCAGCACGACTTTTGCCAACTCCACGAGAACCATCGACGGGCGCACCCTCAGGTTTCCGATGTCGCTCGAATTGAACTGAACGGCCACCGCAATGCGGTGCTCCGGAAAGTAGGCCATCTCGGTCAGGTATCCGGGGAAGAAGCCGCTATGGCCCCAGCTGGGTCCCAGCTCGGTGACGCGGATGATCACTCCGAGCCCATACTGCGTATCAGGGCCTAGCCTCGCGGGGACTCCTTCGAGCATCACCCCGAGCATCGACTCGTCGAACGCACGGCCCTCGTACAACTCCATTGCCCACCGCGCAAGATCCTCCGAAGTCGACGCGATCCCCCCTCCAGTCCACTCGAACTGAGGGTTGATTGCGAACTGCCCATCCACGATGACGGCGTCAGGAAGATTGAACGGGTTCTCGACCCCAGCATACCCCTGCACCAAACCCGGTATGCTACGGGAGTTGGACGGAACGGTATTCTCCAGCTCCAGCGGCTCGAGAATGCGCTCATCCAACTCGGCGTAATAGGTGCTGCCGGTCAATCGCTCGATGATCATACCGAGGATGATGAAGTTCGTATCCGAGTACTCCCAGCCCTCCCCTGGCGCGAACGGCGCCTCTGTGTCGAATAGATAGGCAAGCTCCTCTTCCGGCTGCCACACCTTGTCGGGTGCGGCGAGGAGATCCTCTATGAACTGGTCGTCGAATTCGTAGCGAATGATGCCGCTGGTGTGGGTCATCAGATGCCGCACGGTTACGTCTGCGTGATTTGGCAGACGGGTGAACCACTCCTCGTCACCGAGATAGCGCGACACCTTGGCATCCAAGTCCAACAGTCCCTCGTGCACCAACTGCATTGCCACTGCGGCGACGTACGTCTTGCCCACGCTCCCCTGCAGCAACCGGCTGGCCGCGGTCATGCGAACACCGAGGACCGTATCGGCCATGCCGGCGGCCAGGCCGTAGGTTGCACCATCAGCCACCACGACTCCGGCGGTCACGCCGGGAGACCCGCTCTCGGACTGAAGCTGCAACAGCCTGTCTTGTAGTGCCTGCGCCAACTCCTGGTCGACCGCAACCTGCGCGCACCCGGTTGTGGAGCAGAGCAACAACATCCCGGTGACGGATGATATACTCAGTCTCATGTATCGTGGCATCCCGCTATTCCTCGAGGACAGATGTCCACTCAACGTAATCACCTGCTCCGTGGTGAGTCGACCCGCTTGTGCATAGTCCGTAGCATCCAGCAGTATCATGGACGCTCTCGAGGTGTATGAAGCCCCTGTCACACAAATCGGAGACGAGAATGAATCGCTCAGTGACCATAGCAGCCCCTCTGTTCTTGCTGGCCATCACATCCTGCACCCCTCAGGGTGAAACCGAGAGCTTCCCCGCCCTGACCGGCGACTACTTGGGCCAGACACCTCCAGGTAACACACCACAACTGTTTGCCCCGGGAATCGTCTCGACCGGCATGTACGAGCGCGATGTTGCGATGACTCCCGACGGGAGGGAGATCTACTACTGCGTGGTAGTGGGTGATCTCGCCGTCATCATGCAGACCAAGCTCGAGAACGGCGGCTGGACGGAACCCGAGATTGCCCCTTTCTCTGCCGACCCCCAGTTCATGAACATGGAACCGCACATCTCCCCCGACGGTCAGAGGTTCTACTTCCTCTCCAACCGGCCCGGCGACGGCAGCGACCTGGATCCGGATCTGGTAGGCAGGTGGGTGAACCAGGACATCTGGGTCATGGACAGAATCGAGAACGGCTGGGGAGAACCATACAATCCGGGAGCGCCGCTCAACTCCGGCGCCGAGGAGTATTTCCCCTCGGTCACCCGGGAGGGAACGATCTATTTCACTCGCCAGGGTGAAGACCGCAAGAGTTACATCTACCGGGTGCGGATGATTGACGGCAGCTATTCCGAGGCGGAACAACTGGGCCCGGAGGTCAATTCCACCGAAGCGCAGTACAACGCGTTCATCGCGCCCGATGAGAGTTACATCATCGTGTGCGTGTTCGGCCGGGAAGACAGTCACGGCGGCACGGACTACTACGTGGTGTTCCGCGACGACAACGACGACTGGACCGGTCCCATCAACATGGGAGAGACGATCAACCAGCCGAGCGGAAGCGAGTGGTCACCATATGTGACGCCCGATGGCAACTACCTGTTCTTCATGTCCACTCGCGCGGACCGGGCTGCCCGGCCGGACGCACTGACTCGAAGCTTCCTGGAGGACACGCATTCCGGGCCGCAGAACGGCAACCCGGACATATACTGGGTCGATGCCTCGATTATCGAGGAATTGAGGCCGGAAGGCTAGCCGATCGGCTCAGGGGTGCTCTGACCCTCTGACTGCCACCAGCATCCACTGTTCGTGGTGGTGGCGCCCGTCACTGGAATCGATGAAGTTGGGGTGTCGCTCGAGAATCGCGAAGCCGGCAGCGCGGAGATCCTCTTCGACCAACTGCAGAGTGATGTCGTGCCGCGCGATTTGCCGGCTTCGTGAGGCTGTCGAGTCGTTCGGCGGGTTGTCTAGAATCACCAGACGCCCTCCGGGACTGAGAGCCCGGATGATCCCTGAGAGCATCGACTCGTACTCGGTCATTTCGTGGTACGCATTCACGATCACTACCGCGTCCAGCGTTGCTTCGGGCAGGTTTGGATCGTCGGTACCGCCCAGCACCAACTCCACGTTCTCGATGTCCAGGGACCTTAGCTGCCCCTCCAACTCATCCAGTATGGATTGCCTGATGTCCTCGGCGTACACTCGGCCCTCTGCACCGACCGCCTCGCTGAGCCGAATGGTGAGGAATCCTCCACCGCACCCCACATCGGCAACGCGGTCGCCGTTATTGATGTCCATGGCTGCGATGATCCCCGCTACATTCTGCCAATCGTCGCGGTGCGTATTCCCGATCTGGGCCACGGCACCTTGTGACACGAAAACAAACGCCGCAAACAGGGGTGTGCCCGCCCTGATTACGGCGTAGCTCATCATTTCCATAACGTGTTGGCCTCCCGGCGGATATTTGTTGGGCTTCAGGTTCCCCGGACGCAGGCGGCCGGCCTCGCCCAAATGGCACCCCTCGTCCAGATGAGGACCACTCCGGAGTAGCTCTCGCCCATCACGCTTGGTTTGTATCCTTCGTGAGAGCATCTGTTATCCGGCCCGTTATGCGCCCGCTACCTTGCCCCTGCAGAATGCCAATTGGGATCGCCGCGAAAAGCAACCCGAGCAACAGGGCGCTCGTTCGATGGGCTGGTTCGCTTTCGGATTGTATCTGGAGAGTTCTAGCTCGAACCGATGTCGGCATTGTAGAACCACTGCGGAGAGCCGATCTGGCAACGGATACCGGCATGGTTGATCCTCCCTGGACCTGTTCAATACGCTCAGCGATTCAGCTGCCCGGGAACATCCTCATACAGTATGTACGCCGCAATTCGCCCAGAGTTGCAGCGATCTCCAAGACGCGCCGATCGAAGTCTTCGGAGATATTCGGATTGACGAAACGATCACATGCTGAGCGTCTTGCTCAGGTAGACCCTGAGGGGACATTCACAGTAGCGGGCGCCCTCGTAGGAGAAGGCAAAGCAGCAGCGAGAGCCACTGGGCTCGCGGCATCTCAAATGAGCCTCCAGTCCTATGTCCTCAGCCTTGCAGACCCGCTCGAAACCGGAGGAAGCGCACCGGAACTGCTTGGGACACACCATCCCTCCGATGATCTCCTCGATGTCTTTCCTCGCGTCATCCAACGTCATTGCGTCGCTCCCCGGGGTCCTCGTGCGATACACGCAAGAATCTCTCCACCGTCCAGAATTCTGCACACGGCCTAATTGTTGTGCGCATGCACCGGTAGCTCGGCGTCAATTCCCCATTCTTCGTAGGACCCATCGTAGAGCATCACGTCGTTTCCCAGCAGACGCGCCGCGAAGAGCACCGAAGTCGCCTGCATTCCCGTATAGCAGTAGGCGACTACTGAGTCTCCCCTGGAGATACCGGCTTCCTCGAAGAGCAGCTGCAGCTCCGTTTCCGAACGGAATCGACCCAAATCATCGAACAACCTCGAAAACGGGAGAGTGTGGGCTCCCGGAATGTGCCCTTTCCTCACACCACGGTGGGCCTGTTCTCCTGTGTACAGATCGGGCGGACGAGCATCCACCAGGGCATAGCCCGGGATTCGCCGATGCGCGGCTACCCACTCGGCACCCACCACTATATCGCGCGACTCTCTAGGCGTGATAGTCCCCCGCGTACCCGGTGGCACCGTCTCAACGAGAGGACGTCCCTCTTCCTTCCACAACTGCATTCCACCGTTCAGCAATGACGCTTGAGCTCCCAAACCGACGTAGTCGAGCGTGAACAGGACCCTCATGGTCGAGTTGACCCAGTCATCTGCACAGTAGACTATGATCCTCGAGTCGTCCGATATGCCCAGATCGGCAAAGACTTCGACAAGTTCTTCGGGCGCAGGTAACTCGTTGCGTAAACCGCTCTCGGATTCGCGCTGCAGGACCCCCGACATCTCCACGAACCTGGCGCCGGCAATATGCTCATCCTGGTATTGGGATTCCTCACCCACATGGAGCACAACAAGCTTCGAATCGGACAGATTGGCAGCCAGCCAATCAGTGGACACCAGCAGCTGGGGGCCAGTAGTTCCCTGGACCTGCTTCACTTCCGCGGCCGCCACCGAAAACCACGCTATGAGGATGAGCATCATTCCCTCCTCTGGATGGGCAATTGCATCTCGAATTGCCGGACGGAGCAGTCGAAACGTAGTCTTCGTAACAGAGCGACCATCGCTTCGTCGGTGCTCAGTACGTTCACCATCTTTACGGTCGTCCTTCGGCTGCGTTTCAGACGCATCACCCGACTCAGTAGCGCCTTCGCTACACCTCTCCTGCGATGAGATGGTTTGACGACCAGGGCCATGATCCAATCGAAGGCGGAGTAGTACACCAGCAACCCGACACCTTCTCCCTGGATCCAGGCCTCGAGAAGCGTGACCTCGTCCGGTATCCTACGGATGGAAGAGAAACTGTTCTCCCACGATGGCCTCCAGCCCAACGAGTCTGAGTAGGCCGACAATCGATCCCTGCTCACCTCACGAATCTCGACTTCCGTGCCCGCAGCATCGTCGTGCACCATCGAGTCAGGCTGCAGTTCATAACAGTCAAATTCGCGCACGACTTCGAACCCTAACTTGCGGTAGGCGGTGACCGCCGCATGGTTATCCTGCAACACCTCGAGCAGCACACGTCGGACTCCCCGCGCGTCGAGCTCTGGGAGAGCATGATTGAACATCGCTTTGGCCACACCCCTGCCCCGGAAAGGCTCCGTTATGCCAGTTGCGATGTCGAACGCCGCAGTCTCCCCTTCCCAATCGTCCACTCCCAACAACGTGAATCCGACCAGTCTACCTTCTTCGAACGCGCCGATCGACAGCTCCCAGACAATGCCGTTCTTGATGGCCCTGTTGAGCAGGTGCTCTCGAGTCATGTAACTCATGTCCACAGTGTAATCCGAGAACGCGGCCATGAACGTTTTGTGAATGTCAGGAAACATTTCGCGGGACAGAAAGTCGAACCGCATTGTGTGAAGGCGCCGACGCAATCAGTCTCTCTCGATTATCTCCTTGAGCTTCTCGCCGTACGCCTCACTTTCAGCATCATCTGTCACGATCTCGATCCGGTCGGGACTGTCCACTCCAATGCCCAGGTCAACCGCCCGGGCGATCTGCTCCAACCCGAAAACGGGACCTTCTGACACCTGGGGCGTGGTTCCCTTGTCTCTCAAGATCGAGACGCCCACGGCATCGAGCGCAACCCGGTCCGTGGATGCCAGTACCATGTTGGGTCGGGCGACATTCCCAGCCTCAGGTCCGCGATCGGTGAAGCACTCCACGGCGTCCATCACAACCAACTCCGGCTTGTAGGACAAGTTGATCTCGGCAATCATGCGTCTTTGATGATCCGAGCTGTGCAACTCCCGCATGAAGTCGTGCTCGATTCCGGGAACTGTTTTGGCCACCATTCCCACGCTGTTCTTGAGGGACAGCGTGAAGTGACCTCCGAACCGATGTGTCTTGAGACAGCAGGTCTGCACAATCGCATCGGACGTTTCGAAGATGCGACCCAGATGGAAGCCCCTGCTCCAGTGAAGCTGCTCATGCACGACGTGCACCCACTCCTCTGAAGGCAGGTCCTCTAGCGGCAATGCGTCGAAATTCAGTACCTGAGCCTGTTCCAGGACTCCCTTCTCTTCCATCACGCCACGGGTGTTGCCCATCCCCGAGCGGTCGGCCACGGTGATGCGATCGGCGCCCATTTCTCTGGTCATCCGGACCAGAGTGTCCAGCGTTTCCGGATGGGTAGAACCGGGAAAGCTGTGCGCACTATTGAAATTGGGCTTGAGCGCGACCCATTTACCGCCCAGATCCGGCGCACCGACGAGGTCAACCGCCTTGCGAATCGCCTGCTCGCGCCCACCCGTACCCACCGCGACCAAGCTTACCTTGGCACCCTCCGGCGGCGACCAACCCAGTTTGCCCGTTGCCAGCATTGCAAGGCTGATTGCGGACGTCTCGACAAACTGCCTTCGGTTCAAAGTCTGCATGGCTTTTCTCCCCAGGACCAACGCCTGGCCGTTGCGGGATCGAATTGGGTACTGGTACTGGTAGTGAAATATGACGCAGTCTGCAACAATCGGATAACCCTGCGCATCAAATCTTCAGAGAACGCTACATTATCCAGGAGCACACGGAACGGCTCGATAATGTTCTGGTCCCGAAACGCCTTCAGATCCGACCTCGTATGGTACGGTGTGACCACCCCCCGCCGCGAGGCCATCATGCGCGCCCGACAGTGGGTTCGCCGCCAGCCGAAGGTCGCAACTGCTGCCTGGGCGATAGTCGTCTTTACTCTCTTGGCGCCTCTCGCCATCCCGTTCGAAGCCCTAGTGAGAGCGCGTCTCGACCACAGCCGGTTTAGTTCTCCTACTCGCTTCTACGCCGGCCCAATGGTTGTTCGCCCGGGAATGGAGATAGGCCGCGCTTCTCTCGAGGAGCACCTGGAGCGGCTTGGCTACCAGCGAACACGGCGTTCTCGAGTGGAACTGGGTGAGTACCGGCTGAGCAGCCGGGAGTGGGTCATCGGCCTTCGGGCGTTTCGCGCCTACGGCCAACTCGATGGCGGCGGTGTTGTAACGATACGCACGAGCTACGGCGGGCGCGTATCCAGGCTGCGCGATGCTGACGGTCGTTCGCTGTCGTATCTGGCCATCGAACCCGAGCCCATCAGCACACACTACGGCCCCGACCGTGAAGACCGGTTGCCGGTCAAACTCACCGAAGTGCCCCAACACCTCGTCGATGCCGTTCTCACGATCGAAGACCAGCGATTCTACGAGCACGGTGGGCTGGACATCAAGCGAATCGCCGGGGCCACGGTAGCCAACATCAAGGCGAGGCGCGTGGTCCAGGGTGGTAGCACGATATCACAGCAACTGGCCAAGAATCTCTATCTCTCTCCGCGACGCACGCCACTGCGAAAGCTGCGCGAAGCTGCGCTAGCCATTACGCTCGAGTCCCGCTACGGCAAGGATGAGATACTCGAAGCGTACCTCAACGAGGTCTACCTAGCGCAAGACGGGGGCGTGGCCATTCACGGCGTCGGTCGTGCTGCACAATACTTCTTCGGAAAGGATGTCACGCACCTCGAAATCCCGGAGGCAGCACTACTGGCCGGGATCATTAGAGGCCCCAGCCTCTACTCTCCGTTCCGGAATCCGGAAACGGCCAGGAAAAGGCGTGACCTAGTGCTCGACTTGATGCTCGAGCGCGAGCTGATCGCTGAAAGCGCTCACGCACGCGCGACGCGTACATCCCTCGGACTACAGAAGAGAACACGGAACGCCAACCATGGGCGTTACTTCGTGGACTGGGTCGCAGACAGGCTCGAACGAGACCATGGAAGCGACGTGCTAGAGAGCGGGCTGACGATTCTTACGACCTTGGACATGGAACTCCAGCGCGTGGCCGAAGAAGCGGTACGCGACGGCCTCGCACGACTGGAGCGCGACTACCCCCGCTTGGCACAGGAAGACCAGAGTATCCAGGCGGCTCTCGTCGCACTCGATCCGGCGAGCGGTGCAATCCTCGCGATGGTAGGTGGAAGAGACTACGGCACTTCGCAGTTCAACCGTGCGGTATATGGACGGCGTCAACCAGGAAGCTCGTTCAAACCGATAGTGGTGCTCACCGCCCTATCGCAGCATTCATTCACGCTCGCCTCCATGCTGGAAGATGAACCGCTCTCGGTGGAGACGCCTGCCGGGTTGTGGCAGCCCGCCAACTATGACGACCGGTTTCGCGGACCACTCACGATGCGCGAGGCACTGGAACGGTCTCTGAACGTACCGTTCGCAAGGCTGGGCATGGCCGTTGGCCCTGACCGAATTGTCGAGACCGCTCGCAAGCTCGGCATCCAAAGCCATCTCAATCCGGTACCCAGCCTGGCTCTTGGATCTTCAGAAGTCACGCCGCTCGAGTTGACCCGAGCATTTGGCGTGATGGCGGCAGAGGGTTTCCGCTCGGACATGCAGACCGATCTGGCCGTGATCGACGGAACCGGCAACATCATTCAGCGAATGGAGCTGGACGGAGAGGTGGCATACGATCCGGCTGAGGCATACCTCGTGACGTCGGCGTTGCGCGGTGCCGTCGAGCGCGGCACAGGTCGCTCACTCAGGACGTGGGGTTATCGCGGTCCCGTAGCGGCAAAGTCTGGCACGACCAACGATTTTCGCGACGCCTGGTTCATAGGCTACACCCCCTCGCTGGCCGTCGGGGTGTGGGTGGGCTTCGACGACGGGCGTAGCATCGGTCTCTCTGGATCGAGAGCCGCCCTTCCCATATTCGCACGCTTCATGGTGGGTGCGTTCGGTAGGTACGGAGAGGATGTCGAGTTCTCGATGCCGCGCGGATTGGATGTCGTCGAGATCAACCGCGAAACCGGGCTCCGCGCAGGCCCCGGCTGTCGCGGAGAGCCTGAAGTCTTCATTCGTGGAACGGCCCCCACCCAAAGTTGCTCCCCCTACTGGAGATCCTCGGGCGGGATCCGCATTGCACGCTCGGATTGGCACGACCGGGTTGCTCCCCTTTTCGCAGAACTGCGGCGCAAGGCGGAGAGAGAGAGAAACTAGGGCCGCGGATTGGCGCTGAGCGCGATTTCATCCTTGACATGAACAATTGATAGCTATACGTTATAGCTATCAACATATCAGGTATGACTGCCATGAGCGATCCGGACCTGAATCTGCTGCAAGGGACTCTCGACGTGCTGATCCTCAAGTCCTTGGCTGCCGGCCCCCGCCACGGGTACTCAGTATCCGGTTGGATTCGGGAGACCACCGACGGCTCGCTGCAGGTAGCTGCGAACGTCGACGCCGAGACCGCCTGCAAGGCGGAATGACGAGCGGTAAGAAGAAATGAGGGCAATGATGGTCACGGGATCAATCGCAACCAGGACCTTGGTGACTGTGTGCCTGTTCGTAACCGTCTATCGGCCCGGCACGCAGGAGAACGCGCTCGAGTTGT
Organism: Gemmatimonadota bacterium; assembly: GCA_039588335.1. Lineage (GTDB taxonomy): Bacteria > Gemmatimonadota > Gemmatimonadetes > Gemmatimonadales > GWC2-71-9. The sequence goes on from JBDGZZ010000036.1 coordinate 25,648, forward strand.
TTGCACCTGATGTGATCTCGACGAACGAAGGAGAGGCGTTCCCAAATCTGAGTGAAGACGGGCGGGTGCTCTACTTCTCGAAGC
>JBDGZZ010000037.1:0-41389 GCA_039588335.1 Gemmatimonadota bacterium
GGTCCGAACATCTCTCCCCTCGCATGCGATCCCGAGTACGAGGCAGGAGAGCACCGGTTGTCCGTCGAGCAACACGGCACACATGCCGCATTCGCCAAGCTCACACCCGTGCTTGGTACCGGTCAGCCCGAGGTCTTCTCGCAACACCTCGAGCAAAGTTTTGTGCGATGCGAAAGAGACTTCGGTCGGTTCGCCGTTCAGCGTGAACCTGACCGCGCGGCGAGTTCGGGGCTCAGCTTTCCGAGGGGCCAAAGAAGAAAGCCTCGGTCTGCGTCGTCAGAAACTTGCGTGCATCCGGTTCCAGGACATTCAATCCGTAATGATTGATTATGGCTGTCTGTTGTTGCAGCCACTCGTCCCAGCACGACTGGCAGATGGAGTCGTAGATGCGGTTGCCCAGTTCCGTGGGAAGGGGCGGGGCGGCGAGTTGTTCCCCTGCGTTTCCGCAGCGGGCGCATTTCAATTGAGCCATGGTCGGTGAGAATCTAACCTTGCGGCAGAACACGCGCGATACCAGCTTTCGCCAGCAGTGGATGACGCTTAGATGGTCGACGAGCGGTTTGCCAAGTAGCCTCGGCTCTTCGTGGTGAGTTGCCCCGGGTACGTGCGTTCAGTAGGGAGTTCTGACTCCGATTTCGGGAGAATCAATGAAGGTTCAGATGACCGCTGAGATGCTCGACGCACTGAGACAAACTGCCGAGCTGCCCGAGGACCTGGCAACTGCACTGGTAGCTGCACAGGCGCACCGCGACGCGTTTCTCGTTGAGCTCTCAGGCGACGAAGCGATGGAGATGGCCGAGATGTGCCAGTGGTACGTCAAAGCTGATCCCGATACCGGGGAACTCACCCCCAGGGCCAGACTGTACGATTCTATCGTCGACGCGATCGACGCTGCCCAGCTCGATTAGTGTTCCAGGAGGTAGTGATATGAGGCCCCTCATGCTTGTGGTTGCCTGCCTTTTCGCTCCCGCCCTCTCCCTGGCGCAGGAAAAGGAGGTCATTCGGGTCCCCGGTTCGCTCGAGGGGCTTCCCTTCTCCAGCGCTGTTCGTGTGGGGGACATGCTCTATCTTTCGGGGCAGATAGGAACGGTGCCTGGCACCCGAGACCTCGCTCCGGGAGGGGTGGCAGCCGAAACGCGACAGACGCTAGAGAATATCAAGCAAGTACTCGAGTACGCCGGAAGCTCGCTCGACAACGTCGTCAAGTGCACCGTATTCCTGTTGAGTATCACTGACTATACCGCGATGAACGAAGTCTACGCTTCATTCTTCCCCAGTGATCCGCCGGCTCGCTCGACGCTGGCCGGAAGCGGACTAGCTCTGGGGGCCAACGTGGAAATCGAGTGCATTGCCCTGGTGGAGAGATGAAGATCACACATCAATTGTCTCGACTCGAACCGATAGTCCTCGATCCTTTGCACGGCGTCGACGGCGGTGACTGGGTGCGCCAACGTGACGGTCAGTGGAGTCTGGCCCAGATCGTCGAGCACCTCGCGATTTCAATCGACGTCGTGACCGCTGGGTTCGAGGACCTCGGCGATCAAGCGAACATGGCGCGGAATGCCACGCCGGAGCAGACGCTCGTGAGGCACGTGCTGCTCGGTACTGGGGAACTACCCAAAGGCATGCGCGCGCCCGACTACACGTTCCCCAGTGACGATCCAGATCCTGACGAGGCCCAGGCCAGTTTTCGCATGGCGATCGAGCGAACCGGTGCCCTAGTCGAGAATTGGCCCGAGGAACGGAAGACCAGTGTGTTCCTGCCTCACCCAATAATCGGGGATCTCAACGTGCCGGAGTGGGTACGGTTCCACTACGTGCACTGCTCGTTACACGCACGGCAAATCGAGAAGTGGCTTATTTGGCTGAAGGGCCAGCATTGAGCGACGGGCGGAATCCCAAGCAGGGTTACCGCCCTAGTTGAAATCCCCCCGTTACCACCCCTGGCGACATCGCTGTCGCTGGGTTTCCCGTCTGGGTCAGCACGGTTGCCATTGCCTGAGCCACCTCGCCAACAGCATCCTTCGCTGCGATGGCTACCACGGCGGACCCGGCTCCTGAAATTGTGACGCCGTAGGCTCCAACCTCAACGCCGGTGCGGGCGGCGGCAGAAAAACCCGATATCAGTTGCCTGCGGTGTGGCACGGCAATCATGTCCTCCATCCCGTAACCGATTAGATCTCCGTCTCCCTGTGTGAGACCCAATAACAGGGCTGCCGACCTGGAGGCCTGGGAGATCGCATCCTCTCGTGGAACTTGTGCTGGGAGAATCGCACGGGCTGCATGCGTGCTGACAGGCTGGTCCGGCAGCGCGAGAGCAATGCCGAGAGAGGGGTGGAATTCGAGAACCTTCGGTCGCCCTGCGCTCAGCACGAGTCCGCCGAAGACTGCGGGACCGGCATTGTCGGGGTGGCCTTCCAACTTTTCAGCGCTTTCGTAGATCGTGTCGCGATCTGCCGGGTTCCCGGTGAGTAGTCGGGAAAGAACGAGTCCTGCAACCCTGGAAGCCGCAGAAGAACCCAGGCCGCGGCTCACGGGGATGGCAGACTGGACTTCAAGGTCTTTACCTGGAGGGAGCGAGCCGCCCAGCGTGAGAAAGAGGAAGTCCTCGTCGCGTGTCATGCCGCTCAGAGTGCCCGAGTAGATGATCTCGCCATCGCCCTCCACCAATCGAGCCTCCAGCCACAGGTCCAGCGCCAAGCCCAGGCAGTCGAATCCGGCGCCGAGGTTGGATGTGGAAGCAGGGACGCGCACCCGAGCGTCTTGGTTCGGCATGGCCCTTAAGATACAACGGGCCCCGGCTGGTAGGCCGGGGCCCGCTGCGGGTGTTGATGCGCGGCAGTCTGGCGAGACATCATCTGGCTCCCAACTCCTCCAGCCGCCGGATGAGGGTCGCGCTGGTGGGGAAATCCTCTTTCAATCCCTCCAGTGTGATTCTGGCCGAATCGGGGAGGGCGAGTGCCATATAGGCATCGGCTGTGAGCATCCCGTGACGGAACACGAGTCGCCGGTTATCGCCGGGAACGGACACCTGCGACAGAGCTTCGAGTGCGGCCCGTCCGTCCGCGCGATCGGCTATCAGGGATTCGATTGCCAGCAAGGCTACCGACTCATCGTCGGGTAACCGGCGCGCCATTTCCTCTACGAGTGCTGCAGCCGCCTCGGCCCGCCCCTCAGCCCGGTCTTGGACCGATTGGTGGTAGAGTCCCGCTATCAATAACCGCTCTATGTCGTCAGCCTCACCCGAGCGAGTGCCGACTCCTCCGGCGTACGAGTAGACTAGTTCTCCGCCATGCTCTGCTGCTTCGTAGACGGCAAACAGACCAGCCAGCCCAATCACACCCGATCCTACAAGTGCGTAGGTCTTGTACTTTTTGTACCGGCTCAGAGCTAGTCCCAGTGCGACCAGCTCCAACAACGCTACCGCAAAGAACACGTTACGGGCCCGTTCTCCCCACTCCTCGTGTTCGTGTACGGCCGCGTTAGCCCCTGGAATCCGTTCTGCCGGACCGTGGGCGTCATCTCCTGACTTGACGGCCGCGAAGGCTGCCAGCGTTCCCAGGAGTATCAACGTGGTGGCTGCTGGACCTGTAAACTTGGCCTTGCCCGTGAGCGAGAGCAGGCGGAAGGCGACTCCGACGAACAGGAGTGCGATGACGAAATGAACGATCTGGGGGTGAAGCGAACCGATTTGAGGCACGGACTCATGCTCCTGGACTCGGGTGCAGGTCAACAAACGAAGCGACAATTGTAGGCTGCGGTGCACTCACTGGCAATGTGATGCCGAAAAACGAATGACCGCCGTACGCAAAACTCACGCACGACGATCATTCCCACCCTACCCTTCCCTTCCCGATCTCTTCCCTCTCTCCCCGCACTTCCCCACTCAATCACCTATGTTATTGCCTTCTAACCCCCAAGCGGCCCCTGAACCCTCTTTCGAACGTCCGTTCGTGCATATTCGGGCGAAGTCGCTGCATTACCTTTCGCATTGCCTCGCCGTGTTCGCGGGCAGCGTCTTCATCTCCGGCCTCCATCGCCGCGCGCATGGCCTCCATCTCCAGCTTTGCCTGCTCGATCAGCTCGGCGTTCTCGGGATTGTTCTCGAGATATCCGTCGATCATGCTTTGCATACGTGATTCGTCGAACCGCATGCGGTGCATACGACCCTGGGGCTCACGTGGAGCCCTGGTCATGCCCTCAGGCCGCTCTCCGTTCCACCGTTCACGCGCCTGCTCCATGCGTTCCGCGTACTCTGGATAAGCGATTGTCACGGCTTCATGCATCGCCTCACGCGAGGCTTCCATGTGAGTGCGGGCAGATTCCTCGTCCCCGGCTTCCATAGCTGTACGTGCGGCTTCGCGCTCCTGCTCGGCCGTTTCCAATAGGGCGAGTGCTTGCTCGTCGCCCTGTTCCTTGATGGCTTCGATCATGCGGCTGCCGCTGCGACCGAACCTACCGCGTCTTGCCGACCGGTCGGTGTCTGCTTGGGCGGATGCTTCGTCGAACGACGCCTGGCTGTCGGGAGCCACCGTGGCCTCGTCACAGCCGAACAGTGCCAGGCACCCGAACGCGAACAGTGTAATCCCAGTCTTCCTCATGCTAACCTCCCAGATAGACCCAATGGGCAGCCAGCTATTCGTAGCGCAGAGCCTCGATGGGGTCAAGTAGCGACGCTCTTCGCGCCGGCCAAAGTCCAAAGAATATTCCTACTGCCGCACTGAACACCACAGCGATCAGGACGGCGTCAATTGACACGGACGTGTTCCAGTTAGCGAGCTTGGATAGCGCGATCGCTCCACCCGTGCCAGCGACGATTCCGACTATTCCACCCATGAGACAGAGGACCAGCGCTTCAACTAGGAACTGCAACAGAACGTTCCTGCGGGTGGCTCCCAGGGCTTTCCGGACGCCGATCTCTCGAGTCCGTTCGGTTACCGACACGAGCATGATGTTCATGATGCCGATTCCGCCTACCAACAAGCTCACTGCCGCGATGCCGCCCAACAGGAATGTGAAAGTCCTGGTTGTCTCTTCGAACGTGCTGAGAAACTCGGATCGGTCGCGGATGTTGAAGTCGTTGTCCGCCCCAGGCGTGATCGAGTGCTCGCGTCTGAGTATCTGTTCTATCTCCATCATCGCGATCGTCATCGAATCGGGATGACCAACCTGGACTGTTATCGAGCGGACCCTGTCAGTTCCACTGATCCTGTATTGTGCCGTCTCGAGTGGAATCAGAATCTGCTCATCGGGGTTGCTGAAACTGGACGTGGATCCCTTCTCTGCGAGTACGCCCACGACCTCGAATGGGATTCCGCGGATCTTCACTTTGGTTCCGATCATGGCGGCAGCGTTGGCACCCAGCATGTCCGGGACGGCGCTACCCAAGACAGCAACTCGGCTACGGGCCTGCTCTTCGCCTACCGTATACATCCTGCCGTACTCGATATTGTAGTTGTTGGCAGGTACATAGGCGGGGACCGTGCCGTTGACGTTGGTGTTGATATTGCTGCTGCCATACTCGATCTGTTGATTTCCCGAGAGTTCGGGAATCACAGCCGAGAGCGTAATCGCGTCTCGTTCCAGGGCCTTGGCATCATCGGTGGTGAGGCTGACCCGCTGGCTGCTGGCGACACCGCGGGAGAACGACTGACCGGCGTACACCGAGAGCAGGTTGGTACCCAGTGCCTCGATCTGGTCCTGCACCGCCTTCTGCGCGCCGGTCCCGAGTGCAACCATGGTGATCACTGCGCCGACGCCGATCACGATGCCGAGCATGGTCAGAAACGATCTCAGCTTATTACCGCGTATCGCGCCGAGGGCGACTCCGATGATCTCTCCCAAGAGCATTGTTGTTACTCCCTTGAATCACTCGCGGCGTCGTACACGCGCCGGAACTCGATTGGTTGTGGCATCCTGTCGATCTCGAGCCGAGTAATGACGAAAAGTTGACCAGTGCCGGTTGGAATCATGTACTCTTCCTTGATCTTCCCGCCGCCATCGATCTTCCGTTCCACTATGAAGTACTCCCCCTTCCAGCCCGCCCTGATCTCCATCTTCGCTCCACCCCGCAGCTCCTGCTCCAACTTCCGGCCGTCTGTGTATAGCAGGCTGGCCCTACCGAGGTCGTAGATGATCGTGACAGTCGAATCTCCCTGTTGCAGGTCGATCCTCCGTACAGCTTCCCGGACCATGCTCATGGTCTCGCGCATGCGCTCCGGATCTATGCCTCCACCACCGGATCCGCCACCGCCACGCCCGCCACGACCGCCACGCCCGCCGCCCTTCCCACCACCGGGCGACGTCATATTGTTCATCGCACCACCGCTTGTGCCAGCCGCACCCTGTCCCATCTGGTGCATCTGTTCGCTAGGATCGTCGCTCTCCTCGGCGTTGAGGATCCACGTCCCGGTGAGGTTAACATCTTGCGGTGCTGCAGGGTCAAACGAATGTTGTGAAGACCTGCACCCGATGAGGGCTCCGCCTGAAAGAAGACAGATTGACAGTACCGTCACTCTCTCGATCATTTCAACCAGTTCCTCCTCTACCTGAACGTTGCCCTAATGTCAGAGTGCATAGTGTGCTCAGGAACGAAGACAGTCGGCTCATGGAATCCGTTAGTCCTCTAGCTCCTCAATCGTCAGCGCAGAGCTCGGTCATCACGTACGTTTAGTGGATCCGTGTGCTACCTAACGTTTGGAGGGGGGTAGCTGTCTTGTTGGTAGACTCCCAGAAAACGCTGACACTCGAGGTGCTCGGTTGAACTTGGGTACCGGGACATCCGATGCCTCCCTGGTCAGAAAGGCCCGTAGCGGCGATGCAGTTGCGTTTGAGGGCCTGGTGCGACGGCATTATCGGGCCGCATATTCGGTGGCCCTGGCGATCTTGGGGAGTGTGATGGACGCGGAAGATGTGTGTCAGGACGCGTTCATCCGGGCGTTGGAGCGGTTGGACGACTGTAGTAATCCGAGCAAGTTTGCCGCGTGGTTGCTGCAGATAGTGCGGAATCGGGCGCGCAACTACATAGACTATCGCAGGGTGCGTGAAACGGTCGACTTGGACAAGGTGGTGGCCTCGGGTGGATCCAAGACCGACGAGGCGACAATGCAGGCGGAGTTGAGAGGCACCTTGCAGGAGGCACTGGCGGAACTAACGGAGCTGCAACGACAAGTAGTACTATTGCATGACCTGGAGGGTTGGAAACATCGCGAGATAGCTGAGAGTCTGGATGTGTCGGAGGTAGCATCGCGGCAGCATCTGCTCAACGCTCGTCGCAAGCTACGGGAGTTGCTGGGTCAGGAATTGCTGGAGGAGTACAAGAATGGATAATGATCGTATCGACCTGTCGCCGTTGGACCCGTCTCGAGACCGGGCGAGGTTCGAGAGCGCGATTCAGTCGATTCAGGCCGCCGCGGCACCGGAGCTGACGTCCCGGCGCGAGCGGAGCAGTCCGCTGGCACAACTGCTACAGCTCCGAAGGCCGATGCTAGCCGCCGCTAGTGTGGCGGCAATCGTCTCGGCCGGTGTGCTCATGAAGGTCCGGATACCTGAGCCTGCTGCGTCAACTGATGGTGTAGCAGAAGCGCTTGGCGTGCCGAGTGTCCTGGCGCTTGGAGTCCAACAGGAACGAGTGCCAACCTTGTCAGAGTTGTTCACTGCGTTCGAGGAGAATCAATGAGCGACGTAACGACCCCGACTTGGCGGGTACCCGTTCAGGGCCTCGTCCTTGTGACTATTGTGTTTGTTGCGGGTTTGTTGGTGGGCGGCGCCAGCGAGCGGATTAGAGTCTCACGAACGCGACCCATGCGGCCGTTCATGGAGAACCGCGGGCCTATTCCCGGGCCGTTCGGAAGGCTAGATCTGACTGAGGATCAACTGGACAGGATCGTCGCGATTTTCGATGCGGGGCGTCCACTTACCGATTCGATCATGCAAGAAGTAATGCCTCGCCTCACGGCGATAAACGACTCGATTCGCAATGAGATCCGTGACATCCTCACGCCCGAACAACTCGCGCAGCTCGAGAGTGAGTATGAGAGACGCGGCATGCGTAAGGAAGACTTCGGACGCCGTTGGCGTCCCGGCTCACCGCCCCCGAGATAGGGCAGTGAGCCTATGAGATACGAGCGTTAGCGGCCGGGAGGCCGGCCACGTTCAGGTGGAGCGTCATTGCCGCCAGATACGGCACCACCACTCTGCAGCACCAACACCGTGTCAACAGCAGTCAGTCCCGAGACAATCTCACTGTAGTTGAGGTCGGTCAGTCCTGTGCGGATGCGTACTGCGCGTATCTCGCCGTTCTGCATTGTGAATACCACGAAATCTCCGCCCACCATATCGTTGCCGATTGATACCTCAGCCTGACGCTGGCCGAAGCCGCCCATGCGCTGGCCCTGGTCCATTGCAGGGTGTGCAGTGAGTGCTGCTCCATCTGTCGGTTGGCTCGCAGAGGTAGCGGCGCCTCGCTCCTGGTCCAGTTGTGCCTGCACGGCATCGGGGTCGAGTCCCAGAACGCTGGCTGCCGAAGCGTAGTCACGCTCGGTACGGAGAGCCTCATTGGGTAATGTCAGAACTCCGCGTCGGTTGCCAACGCTGATCTCCACCTCGGCGCTCATGCCGGGGCGTAGCAGACCATCACTATTGGGAATGCGGACGAGCACCGGGAACATGGTGACGTTCTGCGCCACTTCCGCTTGCGGCTCGATCTTCAAGACACGACCCCGGAACGGCCGGTTGGGATAGGCGTCGACCGTCATCGTTGCACTCATGTTGGGCTGGATCGTGCCGATGTCAGTCTCATCCACCAGGGTCCGAACCTGAACCGTGTCGAGATTGGCCATCTGCAGCAGGACCGTGCCGCCGCTAGCTCCCTGAGTGGCCGACGTGATGACGGTGCCCTCTTCCACGTTCTTGACGATCACGACGCCCGTGATGGGCGATCTCACGTCGGTATCTTCGGCCGAAATGCGAGCGTCCTCGAGAGATCGCTCGGCCCGCACCAGTGATGCCTCGGCGCTCGCCACGGCGAGCCTGGCATCGTCGTACTCCTGCTCGGTGATCGACTCGGTGCGATGTAGTGCTTCGGAGCGCCGCAGCTGAGACTGTGCGTTCTCTAGCTGGGCCTGCGCGAGTACCGAATCGGCTTCGGCCTGACGCAGGGTTGCCTGAGGTACCCGAGGATCGATCTGCACCAACAGGTTACCCTGCTGCACGTAGTCGCCGGTTTCGACCCTCATCTGGTAGATCTCACCGGAGGCCTTCGACTTGACCTCAACCGTTCTGACCGGCTCAATCGAACCAGCGGCACTGACCGATACCGATATGTTGCGTTCGGATACCGGCACCAGCCGGTAGACCGATTCGACTACCTCTTCTTCGCACGCGACCGTTAACGGCAGTACCGCAAAGGATACGACACCCAATAGTCGCGTGATTGTCCTGTATGTCATTGTCTCCTCCCAAATACCCGACCCTTGTAAGCGCTGCTTCCGGCTAACGGTGACGCTCGAGCTGCCACTGCTGGCGGAGACCCGCTATCACATGCAAATCGGATGATTGCTCAGCGGTTCAGGAACCGCTGACCCTCTTCGCCGTCCACGGTTGTTCGCCGCGCGGTGTTTGCATCGTTCCCGTGATTGTGTCGCCCTCGACGGTACCGGAGTAAACCATCTCGATGGTGCGATCGCCCATCGTCAGCACCATCTTGAACGAGATTCTATTTCCCTCGATCGTCCCATCCGAGATATCGGAATCACCTCTTTGCGAACCGACGGTCCCGGTCAGCTTGGTCCCGTCCACCTCGAAGGTGAATGTGGTAGTCATCACGCCACGCTGGGTCTCTCGTGTCGATTCCCACTTGCCTGCGATGTCCGCGTCTTGTGCCTGTGCCGGTACTGTCAGCAACAATGCAACCGCCGCTCCGGCCAGTGTCGATAGGATCCTCTTCATGAGCTACTCAACCTCATCTACTTGATTGTTTGAACCGTTCCGCTCCCTGCTCCCTATTCTCAGTTGTTCTACATTCAACATTCGATATTCGATATTCTATTCGTATCTCAATGCCTCGATCGGATCCAACTGTGACGCGCGTCGCGCCGGCCACAGGCCGAAAAATACTCCCACGAATCCGGAGAAGATCACTGCGATAACTACCGCCTGCCACGAAACCAGAGTATTCCAGTTGGCCAACCTCGACAGCGCAATTGCTCCGCCTGTTCCTGCCAGAATACCGACCACACCGCCCATGAGACATAGAACAAGTGCCTCAACCAGGAACTGCAACATGATGTTCTGACGGGTTGCGCCCATCGCCTTGCGTACTCCGATTTCTCGGGTGCGCTCGGTGACCGATACCAACATGATGTTCATTATCCCGATACCGCCCACCAACAGACTCACGGCCGCGATGCCGCCGAGGAGAAACGTGAACGTCTGTGTAGTCTCTTCGAACGTTGACAGGAACTCTGAGCGATTGCGAATACTGAAGTCGTTGTCCCGCCCGGGCGCGATACCATGTTCGCGCCGCATCACCTTCTCGATCTCGATCATCGCCATCGTCATGGAATCGGGATGTGACACCTGAACGGTTATGGAGTTCACCCTGTCGGAGCCCATTATGCGGTATTGTGCCGTTTCCAGCGGGATGAGGATCTGCTCGTCGGGATTGTTCCAGCTGCTGGTGGAGCCTTTTTCCTTGAGGACGCCAATCACTTCAAACGGTATGCCCCTTATCAGGACTTGCTGTCCGATCATGGCTGCGGCGTTGGCGCCGACCATATCGGGAACCCCGTAGCCCAATACTGCCGCCCGTTTCCGTGCGGAACCATCCCCGTGTGAGAAGACGCGGCCGTGGTCGAGTTCGTAGTTGTTTACCGGTACGAACTCCGGCACCGTTCCCATGATGTTCACATTGATGTTGCGGTTACCGTACTCGACCTGCTGGCTTCTTCTCAACTCCGGGATAATTGCCTTCAACCCCCTTGCGTCTTGGAGCGCCTTGGCATCGTCAGTGGTCAAGCTTACCCGGTCGGCACTGGCCAAACCACGGTGCATGGACTGGCCAGCAGACACTTGCAGCAGGTCGGTGCCAAGCGCCTGGATTCGTTCTTGTACAGACTGCTGGGCTCCAGTACCCAAAGCCACCATCGTGATGACAGCACCTACGCCGATAACGATGCCCAGCATCGTGAGAAGTGAGCGGAGCTTGTTAGCACGGATGGCGCCAAGCGCGACGTTGATGATTTCACCTAAGAGCATGCGTGTTTCCTTCCTCGTTCCTGGGTAGCCAGGTTCCGAACTCTAGTTCCGTGAAATGCCGGGGAGACCACCAGTCATCCTGCTCATTCGGTTCTGCCACTCTTGCTGACTTGCGATCAGACTGGCGCTGGGGAGTATCAAGAGTGTGTCAGACGACGTCAGACCGGCAATGATCTCTGAATAATCGAGATCGGTGAGGCCGGTTGTGACCGGTACTGCCTCTGCTATCCCATCCCGCAACACGAACACGATGTAGCTGCCTCCCGCAAGCGCCGCGTCAGTCGCGCTCGTCTCACCTCTACCGCCCCGACCGCCCATCCCGGGTCCCCCGCCCGAACCCCGGAAACTGCTCATCAGCTGCCGCAGCAGCGCTTGTTCCTCGGAGGAGAGGCCACCGCCTCCCATCATCGATCTCATGTCACCGGTCTCGAGCTTCTTCAGCAGCGCTCTAGCCTTGTCGGCATCAACCCCATCCGGAAGCGTGATTGGCCGACCGCGGAACTGCAGTTTGCCGTCGTCAGATCCCGCGAGGGACTCGTGGGGAGAGTCACCAGAGCCTTCTTCTCCCCCCTGTCTGGCTGTCGCTATCTGTTGCCGAACCACTTCAGGATCCATCCCGAGGACCTCAGCCGCAGACGCGAAGTCCTGGTCGGTACGCAACGCTGCGTTCGGGAGAGCCATCACATTCTGCTTGGCGCCGACGTGGAACTCGACTTCGACATTCATCCCGGGCCTGAGGAGTCCATCGCTGTTGGGAATTCGGACCAGCACCGGGAACATGGTCACATTCTGTGCGATGGTCGACTGTGGTTCGACCTTTAGCACCTTGCCCTTGAACGGCCGGCTCTGGAACGCGTCAACCGTGATCGTGACCTCGAGATCTGGCTCAACCTTCCCGATGTCGGTTTCCTCGACCAGGGCCCGCACTTGGACCGTGTCCAGGTTTGCCATCTGCAACAGGATCGTCCCACCACTCGCTCCCTGCGTAGCGGACGTGATGACCGTACCCTCCTCGACGAGCTTCTTAATTACGACGCCGTTGAGCGGGGCTCTAATCTCGGTATCCTCAGCGGCTATCCGGGCGTCCTCCAGCGAACGTTCAGCGCGCACCAACTGTGCTCTCGCGCTGGCCACGGAAAGTCGGGCTGTGTCGTACTCCTGTTCGGTGATCGACTCGGTCTCGTACAGACCCTCGGCGCGTCTCAGCTGAGCCTCGGCGTTTTCCAACTGGGCCCGCGCCAGCGTGAGATCGGCTTCAGCCTGCCGCAGTGTGGCTTGGGGTATTCTAGGATCGACCCTGACCATCAACTGGCCGGCAGTAACGGCGTCACCGATCTCCACCGGCATGTCAAATATCTCGCCTGATGCCTTAGACCTGACCTCGACGGTCCTGATAGGCTCTACCGTTCCATCAGCGCTTGCTGTGACTACGATATCACGCTCAACAACCGTTGCGAGCTGATACATCGGTGCTATGTCTTCTTCACCGTCGCGCAGCACGGCAAATGCAGTGGCCGCGCCTGCCACTACGAGTAGCGTGAGCATTACTATGAACTTCATGCCGTTCTCTCTGTGATGATATCTTGCTCGATTTGGCCGTCCAATAAGTGGATCTGACGACTCGCGTGTGCCGCTATGTCGTGCTCGTGGGTGATAAGCACGACGGTCTGTCCCCCGTCATGCAGTTTCTCCAGCACTTCCATGATTTCGGAGCTGGTGCGGCTGTCGAGGTTACCGGTTGGCTCGTCAGCCAGCAGAATACTGGGGTCGTTTACGAGCGCCCGCGCAATAGCAACGCGCTGACGCTCGCCACCGGAGATCTCACTGGGCCGGTGCTGCATACGGTCCCCAAGTCCTACCTTCTCCAATGACTCGGCCGCGTGTTGCTTGCGTTGCTTGGCCGAGACACCAGCGTAGATGAGCGGCAGCTCCACGTTGTGTAATGCCGTGGCGCGTGGCAGCAAGTTGAACGTCTGGAACACGAATCCAATTTCCTTGTTACGGATCCGGGCAAGCTCGTCGTCGTCCAACTCACTCACCTTCTGGGAGTTGAGCCAATATTCGCCTGCCGAAGGTGTGTCGAGACATCCCAGCAGGTTCATGAGCGTAGACTTGCCAGAACCCGATGGCCCCATTATCGCGGTGAACTCGTTGCGGCGTATCTGGAGGTCTACGCTCCGTCGCGCGTGCACGACATCCGCACACAGAACATAGTCACGTGTGAGTTTGTGCGCGAGGATGATGATATTCTCAGTCGGCATATCGCCGGTCTGGAAGATCTGAGCCTTGGCTACGAGGTAATCCAAACGGGCCTGAACGATGCTCACTTCTGCGTTGTCGAGGCTTCCTTGGGCCACCAGGACCTCGACTAGAGTTGCCGCACCGAGACGGTAGCGTTCACGCTGCACGCGCAGATCTTCCTCGCCAGCGGCCCGGTTGCCTTCTGCGATTTCGTATTGCGCCTGTGCCTGAGCCAGTGCGGTGAGATACTGCGTCAATTGTGTGTTGACGTTGCGGCGCGAGTCGTCGGCCTGAGCACGGGCGTTGTCGCGGCTCACCTGAGCGCGCGACTTGGCGGCCTCGCGGGCGAACCCGTTGAACAGTGTCCACGAGGCACTCAGGCGGGCCGACCAACTGGGATTGAGATCGAGGACCTCACTACCCGCCCAGGATCGGGAGTACGAAGCCGTGAGCCGTGGGAAGTACGTCCCGTAGGATGCTGACAGGTTCGCATTCGCTGCCCGGAGAGTCGCCTCGGCCTCATAGATGGTCGGTGAGCGTTGCAGTGCTTCGTCGCGCAATGGAGTTGTATCAACCGCAGCCATAACGAGCAGGTTGTCTTCCCGAATGGCTTTCACAGCACCGTCAACTCCGATCAGACGGGCCAGTGCTGCTTCGGCATTGGCGAGTTGAGCCTCGGCGTTCAGCTTCTGGAGTCGCGCATTGGCATAATCCACGCTGGAACGTAAGGTGTCTGAGCGCGTAGCGGTGCCGGCGGCGAGCTTCTCCTTGGAGATTTGGTGCTGCTCTAGAGATCGCTCGATCTGTGTTTCGCTTACGCGCACCAACTCCTCAGCAGCAAGTGCACTGAAGAACGTCTGTTTCGTTTGCAGAGTGGTCTGGAACTCCTGATTGATCAGGGTCGCGTCAGCCGCATCGGCGTCTGCGCTTGCGATGCGGTTGTCGTATATGCGAGACAGGCCGTCGAAGATCGTCAGGTTTGCACTTATGCCGGAGCTGTACGATGTAGAAGATCCTATCACCGTTCGCTGCGTAGCTTGGTCATACCGGTTGGTGGAATTAGTACTCAAGCCGGAGCTGGCTGACAAGCTCGGTAGCCAACCTCCAATTGCCTGAAGCTTGGCCGAATTCGCGTTGCTTACCTGCCCGTACGCCTGCACCATGGCCGGCTGAGACAGCAGCGCCATATCAACAGCCTGGTCCAACGTAACGGCGTTCACTTGCTGCTGCGCCTCGAGCGGCACTACGGCTAGTGCCACGGCGGTCGCCGCGAGCACGCCTATGCTACCTATGTTGATTTTCACGATCCCTATCTCCCCTTCTGTTGCTGCTCTCAATCAACTCGTTGTATGTCTGTCGCTGTTCGTCGGTCAAGACGTCCATGATCTTGCTGCGAATTGTGTCACGCAGAGCATCGAATTGTGGCCGCATTTCCTGCCACAGCTCACGCATATCCACCTGGCGCCGTGCGAGAATAGTGTCGACCATCTCGCGCTGCGCCGCCGTGAGTCCTAGATCTGATTCCAGTCGCTCGGCGTAACTGGACCGCCGTGCCCGATCGTCACCGCGTCCACTGCCGTCACCGTCCCCGTCGCCCGCCCCCCAAGCGCTGGATGCGGCGCCGCCTACAGTGACTCCCGCTGCGAAGACGGTTATCAGCAACACAGTCGCCCATAGCTTGGATCGATTTAGCATTACTCAGACACCTCAATTTCGATAATTACTCGGCGGACCTGCACTAACGCCCCACCTCCACCAGCACCTGATCCAGGTCGGGCGGCTGCGCTGCCAGGAACGCTGACGGTATCACCGTCGCTTCGTTGGCCTGCAGCGGATCACTCAAGGTGAGGTTTGTCTCGGTCCCCCCCCCGATGCCGCTGATCCATATGGTTGCACCCACAGCTAGCCCGATCGCGGCTGCAGCCAACCCTGGTCGGGCCCACGTTCCCAGCACTTCCCACCACTCGCCCGCACCGGTCACTCCGTTCTGGACTTCTGTCACGCGCGCCATGACACGCCTGACGAAAACCTCCTCGTCGTGGCCGGACAGCGTCTCTCTCAGTGCCTTGCCTAGCTCGCGATCCGGTCGATGGTCGAACAGCGATGCCCTCATATGATCTCCTCCTTCAGGTTCTGCCACGCCACCAACTCCTTGCGGAGTGCGCGACGTGCGTGGAACACGTCGGATCGGACGGTTCCCACCGGAACTCTGAGTACTTCTGCTATCTCCTGGTGCGTGTATTCCTCCACATCGAACATCACTATGGCCATCCGGCGCCGCTCCGACAACGTCGCCAACGCTGATTCCAAGGCAACACCCAACTCCCGCCTGATAGCTTCACGGTCAGGCGTGGGACCAGTGTACGGCGTCTGGGGTGAGATCTGCTCAGCCGCCCGGACACGCTGCCGCCGTCTTCTATCGGTTGCGGCATTGGCGACTATTCGCATGAGCCACGGCCCAAAAGGTCTACTTGCATCGTACCGGCCCAGATTCCGCAGTGCGGACAGGAACGCGTCCTGTGCTGCATCATCCGCATCCGCCTCGTTGCCGAGCACCGCCCGCGCCACGCGCCGTGCCTGGGCGGCGTAACGCTCGACCAGCTCGCCGAAACCTTCTCTGTCGCCCGCTAGCGCTAGCGCGGCTAGTTCGGCGTCTTCTCTGCTTGTATTACGCACGGCAGATCAGCTGCGTTGAGTGTCATCGGCTCCCCTACTACGCACGACAGTTCACTTGCGTTGAGCGTTACTTGTGCCGGCTCAAGACTGTCCCAAGCCCAGTTGCTGTTCCATCGGACGTAGCGACTCGATCACGAACTGGACGTGCTCGTCCAGCGGTATGGCTACCTCTTCCGCCCCTTGCCTCACTTCGTCTCGATTGACCCCACGGGCGAACGCCTTGTCTTTGAGCTTTTTCTTGACGCTCTTGACGCTCAGATCTGATAGACTCTTGGATGGACGCACAAGAGCGCACGCAACGAGAAAGCCACACAGCTCGTCCACCGCAAAGAGAGACTTGGCCATCAGCGTGTTGCGGGGCACGCCGGTGTAGCTGGCGTGTCCCAGTATCGCCTCGCACATCTCTTCTGGTATCCCCCGTTCCCTCAACACGGCCACTCCGTACGAAGGATGCTCCTCGGTCGGGGAATGCTCGTCGTTGGGATAACGCTCGTAGTCGAAGTCGTGCAGCAGTCCCACCAATCCCCAGGATTCCTCATCTTCAGCGTACTTTTGCGCGTAGGCACGCATTGCGGCCTCCACGGCGTACATGTGCTTGCGGAGTGCGTCCGACGGCGTGTATTCGTGCATCAACTCAAGTGCTTCGTCTCTGGTCATCATTGCTAATCATTCCTCCGAAACCCAGCGTTCGATCCAGTACTCGAGCATCAAGAGAGCCCAGAGTGCCCTGCTGTGGTTAGCACGGCCTTCTCTATGTTCGCTCAGAAGTTGGCGCGCGGCACCACCACGCAACACCCCCCGGGCCTCGATACGTTCCGGTGCCAAGAGCCGGTCAACCTCCGGCTTGAGCCCGTTATTGAGCCATTGTGCCGTGGGGACGCTCAGCCCACGCTTCCTTCGATGCACGACGCTGCGAGGAAGTCGCGTTGTCGCAACCCGCTTGAACAGCCACTTCGTAGTTAGCCCGCGCACCTTGAGGCGTGGATCCAGGGACAGGGCGTAATCGATCAGGTGCCGGTCCAGAAACGGCGACCGTGCCTCCAGCGACGCGAGCATCGTGGCCCTGTCCACTTTGGTCAGGAGATTGTCTCTCAAGTAAGTGCGGTAGTCGAACACCATGGCTCGCTGTATGTCGTCCGCACCGTCAGGAAAGGCCGGCGGCTCGTAAGAGGCACAGAATTCATCCTGCCAAGCATCCTCGCTGAGGCCAGTGCCAAACCAGTCCACGTGCCGCCGGGGCAGAGCCTCGCCCGCCGAGGTCACGAACCGCTTGAGCAAGTACTCGAACGGAACCTTGCCGCGCTGTGACACGGGCAGCCGCATTACCGATTTCCGAATGGCTAACCGAACCGATCCCGGCAGTCGCCCGAACCAGCGGGCCGCACGGTGGCCGACGTAGGTCGGATAACCGCCGAACAGCTCATCCGCACCCTCACCGCTGAGAACCACAGTCACGTGCTCCCGTGCCGCCCGAGCCAGAACGTAGGTCGGCAGGATGGCCGGGTCGGCTACCGGCTCGGCTATGTGATCCGCCACGTACGACAGCGCTTCCGAGAGGTCTTGTTCGTCCACTTTGACCGATACATGCCGCGCCCCGAGAAGTCGAGCTACGTTCTCGGCGTTCCGGCTCTCGTCGTAAGGGCGCTCGCTGAAGCCAATACTGAAGGTCGGGACTCGGCCGGGTCCCAGCACTTCGACCGCCAATGCCGTCAACAGTGACGAATCCACTCCCCCGCTCGAAAAGATCCCGACCGGTACATCTGCGTGAAGCTGCTTCCGGACTGCGTTTTCCAACAAGGACTCTAGCAGCAGAGCAGGATCACCGTTTTCCTCGGGCACAACGTTAGCTGTTTCGCAGTTCCAGAAATGAACGTTCCGCTGCCCATTTCCCGGTCCCGTAAACAAGATCGTGGTGCCTGCCTCCACCTTGCGGATCCGCTGGAATATTGTCCGCGGCTCGGTCACATACCCGAGGGTAAGGAAGTCTCGCAGAGCCCATCGGTCGAGGGCAGATGTGTCAGGCTTGGCTTCCAGCAGTGCTTGCACTTCTGATGCAAACCAGATCTCATCGCCCAATGACGCATAAAACAGCGGTTTTTCTCCTGCGCGGTCTCGTGTGAGAACGAGTTCCCGCGATCGACCGTCGTAAATCGCGATGGCAAACATGCCGTCCAGGTCAGCGATGCCCGCGTGACCCCGGTCGAGGTACAGGGGCAGTACCGCTTCACAGTCTGATCGAGATCGAAACGGGAACGTCGAGTACTTCTTGCGCAGTTCGGGTGCGTTATAGATCTCCCCGTTTGCCACCAGCATCACCCGGGCGTCACATGCGAGGAAGGGTTGGTCTCCCGCCGGCGTAGGGTCAATCACCCTCAGCCGTTCGGAGCCGAACACGGCTCCGTCTACTTCGGCAACGCCGTGCCCGTCAGGTCCACGGTGCCGGAGCTGACGTGCCATCCGCTCTAATTGGTGGCGCTTCGATAGTAACCCGCCCGAAGGCGACACAATTCCGTAGACACCGCACATGTTTCAGTCGCCCGCGTGGGCTAGGTTCGTCACTCCACAGATCCCGTAAGCCGCATACTTGCCGTTATCGATCAACAGGTCGAGTCCGGACTGGAGTAGCTCACGGGATTCACTGTCGTCACTTCGGGTGACGAAGGCAGTCGGTTCGTTGCACTGCAGGAGGACCGTCCTCCACCAGTCCGGCGGGCGCAGAGTCGAGCTCCCGGCAAACCGGTCGAATCGGCTGGTCATGTAGTTGCTGGTGATCTCCGAACCGTCTGCAGTGGACAGGATGATGGTGCGTCTCAGGTAGAACGGGAGTGAAAGTGGGAGTGCGCCTATCCCCACCACTCGCGCTTCTGGTCCCGCGGCGTCGTTGAGCACCTGGGCGATCTCGACGGCTGATCGTTGTCGGCCGATCTCGTTCATCAGGTGACGGCTGCTGATCGGAACGGCTGCCATGGGGATCGAGAACGCGACCAGTAGTGCCTCCCGGTTGTTTGAGACCAGCCATCCAATGACGCCCGCGAGAAGGCAAGCCGTGCCAAGGGCGATCGACGTCCCGGGAATCGCAGAGGCCACGGCTGGGCTCGCGTCCACGATGTCGGATATGAAACCAGCACCGACCAGGAAGAACACGCCCAACAATGCCAGGCCCACAGCGGCTGTTCTCGAACCTGCCTTCCTGCCGCTACCATCGCTCCACGCCAGCGCAACGATCAGAGCCACGGCCGGAAGGAGCGGTAGTACGTACTGTGGTCGCTTCGATTGCGACAGCGAGAAAAAGACCAACGGCACGATGATCCACAACAACAGGTAGACTATGCGGCCATCCATGTTGCCGTGCGGGTTGCGGTTACGCCATCTGCTGCGGACTGCCCCGACCGCAGCGAGGGACCAAGGAAGTGCGGCCGCCGGAAGGATGACCAGGAAATACCAGAATGGGCCGGTTCGGTGCAGTTCGTCTGTCGTGAGCCTGCGGGCGGTCTCGGTCACGAGAGCGTACTGAACGAAATCCGGCACCTGCAGCGAGACGGCGTAAAGCCATGGCGTCACGAGAGCAGCAAACAGCAAGATTGCGACCGGATCCGCTACGGCTCGCCATTTCCGGCGCCATATGGCAAACGGTATGGCAATCATGAGTGGTACCGCCAGTGCCACGGGCCCCTTGGTCAGCACTCCCAGTGCCATCGCGGCCCAGGCAAGAGATGTCCACCACACGGGCCCGGCGGTTCTGAGGTCCTCTCCCCCTTCCGCCGATTTGTCCGGCTGCCGCTTCGCCGGCTCGGTGGCCAGGTAGAAGCTGACAATGGCGATCACCATGAAGAGGGTTACAGCGCTGTCCATGATCACGGTTCTGGAGTACGCCAGCGAGAACGGGGTGGCGGCGGTGGCTATCGCAGCAGTCCAGGCCGCGCTCGTCCCGAAGAGCTTCCCTGCGAACCAGGCTACGACTGCGATAGTGGCGAAGGTAAACAGCAGGGAAGGCAGGCGAGCGGCGAACACCGTAGGGCCAAGCAGCTTCATTGTCGAGGCCCCGGCCACAAAGTAGAGAAGTGGCTTGTCCAGATACGGGAGTCCGTTCAGGTGCGGGAGTACGTAGTTCCCGCCAACCGCCATCTCGCGCGCCACCTCTGCGTTGCGGCCCTCATCCGGATCGAGCAGGGGATAACCGGCGAAATTGTACACCAGCCCCAGGAAGCAGATGAAACTGCCAGCGACCAGCCAGTAATTGCGGGCGGTTGTCACGGCGTGTGGGCGGAGGGTATTCTCGGTGAAGTCATGGGTGACCGCGAACAGGCGCGAAAGCTATTCCAACGGGCGTTCCAGTGCCAGCAGGCCGGCCAGCTCGAAGATGCCAGCAAGCTCTACCAGGCATCGATTGCCGAGCACCCCACAGCCGAAGCGCACACCTTCCTAGGGTGGGTGTACTCGCTGGGTGGCTCGTACGAAAAGGCGATCGCCGAGTGCAAGCGAGGCATAGAGACCGACCCATCGCTTGGTAATCCGTACAACGACATCGGTGGGTACCTAATAGAGCTGGGCCGACCGGACGATGCAGTACCGTGGCTCCGTAAGGCCATGGCGGCACGACGATACGAAGCGCGGCACTATCCTCACATCAACATGGCCCGTATCCACAAGCAGCGGGGCGATTTGCTGGAGGCGCTTGCCGAGTTGACCGAGGCGCTGACAAAGGAGCCGAACGACAGACGGGTTATTAGGTCTATCCGGCGCCTTCAGGCGAGGGTGAACTAGGTCCCAGCGACACGGTTATCGGGACAGCGGATCTCGTTTCGCTGTCGACCTCGACCTCAAACTGATACTTCCCTGCCGTCTCGAACGGAACGTCGAACACCAGCACGGCACCGGCCTCGACTTCCAGAATACCTGCGGGCGGTTCTGAGAAGTTGACGGTGCCATCGCCCGTGATGATCTCCTTGCCTTCCTGATTGGAGAGTCTGATCTGGACCTTGTGTTCGCCGATCTCGGTGCGTGCACCTTTCAGCCGGATCACCAGGTGCAGCCGCGGGTGAACGGTAGGGAACTGGCTGACCCAAATGTGCTGGAAGATTCCGAGCACGGACAGCTTACCGTATCGGTCAATGATGGCGTAGTCGCAAACAACGGCGAAGTCGATGTTCATCGGGTTGAATCCCGGTTCATGGGGTCGTGTAACTCGCCGCTAACTGGATGACGGACAGAGTTGATTGATTGGGCAAATCTCGCACTTTGCGGTCCTGGCCTGACAGACGGCGCGCCCGTGGTGGATCAACAGATGCGGCCACAAGGTCCACTCAGTCTTGGGGACCAATGCCACCAGGTCTTGCTCGATCTTGTCGGGGTCTTTGTGCTTGGTGAAGCCGAGTCGATTTGAGATCCGCTTGACATGGGTGTCCACCACGATTCCTTCGTCAATGCCGAACGCATTGCCCAGCACTACGTTTGCAGTCTTGCGCCCCACTCCCGGCAGTTCAACCAGCTGTTCCATGGTTCGTGGTACCGCACCGCAGTGTTTTGTGACGAGTTCTTGCGCCATGGAAATGATGGACTTGGTTTTGTTGCGAAAAAAGCCGGTCGACCTGATCTGCTCCTCGAACACGCGTGGGTCAGCGTTCGCGAAGTCCTGTGCAGTCTTGTATTCCCGGAACAACGTCTTTGTGACGATGTTGACTCGCTCATCGGTACATTGAGCGCTCAGAATGGTGGCTACGAGCAGCTGAAGCGGGTCGGTGTGTGTAAGCGAGCATTCCGCCTCCGGATACTGTTTCCTCAGTCTTCGGATTATTGGCCGGACCCGCTCATTGGCTCTTTTCACAGATTTCTCATCGTCTCTTTGTTCCTGATTCAGGGGCTAACCTATCCTGTTGCCTGAGCGATGGCGAGTTGCACCACCACCAACAACTCACCGGGCGACTCGATGGACCTGAAGCCGGCCTCGATTCCTCCTTCCATTAGAGGCGCAAACGGAGGATAGCGCGAGATGGATCTGGCAGCGATGAGTTCTTCCGGTGCCACCCTGAGCGATATCTGGCTGAATCCACTTCGGCCAGCACGGAGCCCGAGGCTCGCAACAACCACGATCAGCCGTTCGTCATCAGACTTGACAACGAAACATCCGTCCAGCGGCTCGTGCGGTGCGCTCGCGTTGATTTGGGCCCAAAACCATTGTTCGGGAAGCTGCAGGTAAGCGCCGCTCGGGACGTCGGTCGGGGCCGCAGTTCCGAGGCTGGCAACAGACGCTTCGTCCCAGTCCCGTCGCTCCACCGCCATTACTTGTTTACCACAATCCCAAAAACGAAACGATGCAAAAAGGAGGGCCAGGTATTCCTCAGCGGCGGCGGGATCCTGCTTCAGGAGCTGTGGAGACTCGATTTCGGTCAGCAGGTGTTGCACGGCTGAGAGAGATGCGAACTGTGCGAGGTCGGTTGAGTCACGCTGGGAAAGGAGAGCCTCGGCCTTCACCGCGCTAAACCGCTCCTCGACATCGTCGCCGAAAGTTAGGTCGAAGGGAGTGATGCGATTCATGTTGCGTCCCTCGGTAAGAAGCCATCAAGCGCGTCGATAAAGCGATGGGGCTCTTCGATCTGAGGCACGTGACCGGAATCGTCGAAGACGGCGAAGCGCGCTTCCAACAGTGATGCCGTATGCTTGGCTGACTCCAAAGGAATAGGGTCGTGACGACCATGCGCGACCAAAGCGGCTACTCGGAGGTCGCGCACCTGAGCAGTGAGGTCGTAGTCGCCCAGGCTGCGCCAGATCGCCTCACGCGTGCGAGCAGAGATCAGGAACTGTTTGGCGCCCAGCGCTCGCCTTGGATCCTTGAAGTACGGTGCGATCGACAACTCGAAGGCGCGTTGGCGAAAGGCTGCCGGGTCACTGCGCCTGAGGCTGGAGTGCTCGAGGTCGAGCCGTCGGTTCCGGATCCAAGGCTCTTCCATTCGCGCTGCGAGTCGACTCACGAATTCCATGCGCTCGTTGGCCGTGACAGGTGCAGGGCTAACGAGAGCCAAGCTCGCGATCCGCGCAGTGGTATTGATGGCGTAGAGCAAGGCGAGCAACCCGCCCCAGGAATACCCCAGCAAGTGCACCTGCGTGATTCCCCAGCTGTCCAGGAGACAGTCGAGGTCCGAAACGTGTTGAGTCCATCCGAGTGGCGCGGATCGGGGGGTCCTAGTTCTCCCTGACCCCCTTTGATCGTAATAAATGAGCCGTCTGTTGCGGGCGAGCGCGTCGAACTCCGGAAGGAGTGACGTGTGGTCTGCTCCAGGACCGCCGTGCAAGACAACTATATCCGGACCTTCCCCGATCGTCCGGATCAAGAACTCGATGCCGTCAATCGGGATCCACGTCGTGGTGGACTTCATGAACAGCGTTGCTCAGAGCAGTGCAGCGAGACCATCGGCGACTTCCTTCACTGCCCTCTGTTCTGCCGCACCGAATCGGCCGGGCACATCGCTCTCGACGTCAATTACTCCGAGTATGATATCGTGGCGACGAATGAGCGTCACTAGCTCTGACTTCGTCTGCTCAACGTGTGGCCGGCAACCCTTGGCAACAGTTGTATCCGATACGTGGATATCCGTCTGTTGGGCTACGGCACGTCCCTGAGTCCCAACGTTCAGATCGATCGTGTTGCGGTCTGTTGGAGGTCCGTCAAAAGCACGGAGCTCGAGCGCGTCGTCGGTGATCAAGTACATGTAGACGCGGCTGAAGGGTGAACCCACATCACGCAGCTTGGTGGCGGTTAGTTGTAGCAGTTCCTGGCAGGGCGCTCCACGGCAGAAGGCGCCGTGGAGCGCTCTCAGTATACTCTCGGCCCTTGGACCCTGGTCAGCCGCCACGCTTTCCGAGCGTGACGGTCATTTCGATGCGTTCGCCATCTCGCATCACTGCAACCGTAACGACATCGTCCGGCTTATACGACCGCAGCGCATCCGTCATCGCGTAGAGGTCCTTGACTTCGAATTCGCCGATCTGGACCAGAATGTCTCCGCCCTGGAGGCCGGCTACCTCAGCCGGGCTTCCCGCACGGACGCCGGTCAGGCGAACACCACCGGGCGAGCTGCTCATGTCTGGAATCGTTCCCAGCCATGCGCCGTAACCGCCGGCAACCGTCTGCTGTGGTTGGGGGACGTCAACATAGGTCAGAGGCGCCGTCCGCGTGGCGAGAGCCCACGCGAAGTCCGCTGCGTACAGTGAAATACGCTCGATTCCTGCGACGTCGATGGTGTTCCAGTCGTCGGTGGTGCGGTGATAATCCTCATGGTTGTCCGTGAAGAAGTGGATTACTGGCACACCGCCGGCGTAGAACGAAGAGTGGTCACTCCGGCCCCAGGGATCGTCCAGCGGTGTTACAACAAGGCCGTAGGCCGTGTTGACCGAGTCGAGTAGCTGGGGCAGCTCCGGAGCCGATCCTGTTCCGATGGCGACTACCTTGTCTTCCCGCAGCCGCCCAACCATGTCAAAGTTGATCATTGCAAAGGTCGAGTCGATCGGGTGAGCCGGGTTCTTCACGTAATAGTCAGATCCCAGGAGCCCCAATTCTTCCGCCGTGAATGCCACGAACACGACGGTTCTCTGCTCCGGTGCGGATCGTCCGTTCAGGATTCGCGCTGTCTCGAGCAGGGCTGCGGTTCCCGATGCGTTGTCGTCAGCTCCGTTGTGGACCACGTCGACGCTGTCCGGGTCGAGGCTTCCCGAGCCGCCTAGTCCCAGATGGTCGTAGTGGGCTCCCAGCACCACGATCTGGCCGGCGAGAGTTCCCTGGCCGGGAATCATAGCCACGACGTTCTTGACCGCGGCCTCGCCGATACCGCTATGCGCCAGCGCCGGTGCAGTCGGATCTAGCGTGAACGGTTGCAGGAACCCGTCGGTGCCGGCTGGTTTGAGGCCGATGCTTTGGAACTGGCCGGCGATGTACGCTGCGGCTGAGTCGAGACCGGTGGTACCGACTCCGCGACCCTCCCTGGCGTCGTCAGCCAGGTAGCGGATGTCGTTGAAGATCCGGTCGTTAGTACCCTGTGCCCATACCTGTCCGGCCGGTAATGCTGCGCCGAGAGCTGCCAACACAAGACTGATGCTAGTTCTAATCACGTAATCGCGTCGTTTCATGGTCCTCGTGGTCCTGTTACTGCTCCCATACCCCGACTGGCCCGATGGCCCGCGGGGAGCTGGGCCCGTTTTAGACGAACTCGAAAACTAATAGGAGTGGACTAACGGGGGGTGAAATCGGTCTTTGAAGTCACCTTCCGGGCAAACGCTGCCAATAGCTTGGCCGCCCGGTCTAGGTCAGCCTTATCGACCATTTCGTTGGGGCTGTGCATATAGCGGTTGGGTATCGATACCAGACCGGTGGCGATCCCATGGCGGACCGAGTGGATGGTGTCGGCGTCGGTACCCGTATCGCTCGGTGCAGCGGCGAAAGTGTAGGGAATCTTCCGTTCCTCAGCGGTCTCCATCAGCAGATCCACTACCACTGGATTGGCAGCCGACCCGCGCGATATGACCGGCCCGCCGCCGAGCTTGTAGTCTCCGTGTCGTTTCTTCTCGGCGTTAGGATGGTCTGTCGCGTGGGTGACGTCGACTACTATCGCGACTTGGGGATCGATACGCGTCGCACTGGTGCGGGCCCCACCTCCGCCCCACGCTATCTCTTCCTGGCTGGTAGCCACCGCAAAAACAGCGAGTTTCGGACGCCGCCGCGACAGCAGGCGCAAGGCCTCCAAAACCACAAAGGCTCCGATACGGTTGTCTATGCTGCGCGACACCAGTCGGCCGTTGGGCAGCGAGATCGTCGGAGCCGCGATGACCGCGGCATCGCCAACCCGTATCCGTTTCAAGGCATCCTTCTTGGACTTGGCCCCAATATCGATCCACAGGGACGCGGGCTTGGATACCTGCTCTCGCTCTTCATCGTCCAGCATGTGGACGGCTCTCTTGCCGATCACTCCCTCCACCAGCCTGTTCTTAGCGGCAATCAACACGCGCTGACCCACGAGTACCTGGGTATCCCAGCCCCCAATTGTCGAGAAATAGAGGTAGCCTTCGTCGTCCACATGTACGATCATGAGGCCGATCTCATCGATGTGACCGGCAAACATCACGCGCGGGGTGTTGTCAGGGCTGAGGGCCGCGACCGAGTTTCCCGACACGTCCGCTGTCACCTCATCGGCGAACCCGGCTGCTTCCTCACGCCAGACCCGGGCCGGCATTGTCTCGAAACCGGAGGGTCCCGGCGAGTCCAGTAGTCGCTGGAGAAACGAAAGAGATTTGACGTTCATAGTACTCTAAGTTATTGAACGGTGAACTCAACGTAGCTTTAATATGTTGTCTGACAAGCACTTATGGCCCAACTTCGTAGAATCACCGATGCAGAGGGCCGCGCCTGGCACGTGGAACTCATCAGCCACGGGCGGACCTCCGAATATCTAAGCCCCAGGGTTCATCGTCCGGTCGTGCAATTCACCCCTGCCGACGGCGGTCAACCGCGCCGCTACGCCCCTCTCCCAGCGGGGAGCGAATCAGTCGACAACGTCCCAGACGCGGAACTCCTGGCCTTATTGGGTCGCTCCAGGCACCACTAAGAGCCCTCCTCCGTCTTCACCCCGTATCCTGAGAAGGGAGAACAGCCTACTTCGCCGTGGCCAGCTCCTCCAGAGTTGCGGCTAACAACTCATAGAACCTCGCTACCGAAGCGATATGGACCCGCTCATCAGGCGAGTGCGGGAACTCTATCTGCGGCCCGAACGAGATCATGTCCATGCCGCTCACCTTCTCGCCGATGATACCGCACTCCAACCCAGCGTGGATCGCCTTGATCTCCGCTTCTGACCCGAGCACCTTGACGTGCAGTTTCTTCATCACCTGCAACAGGCGCGAACCGAGGTTCGGTTTCCAGCCGGGGTAACCGTTGCCTTCTGCCACAGCGGCTCCGGCCAGCTCTGCGGTGGCTCGGATTCGTTGGCGCAATGCTACCAGGGCAGATTCGACTGACGACCTGCTACTCAAGCCGATGGACAGCCCCCCGTCTCGGGGCACGACGGTGGCGAGGTTAGTGCTAGTCTCAACCAGATCGGGGATGTCGTAGCTCATACTCATGACGCCATGTGGCAGTCCGGTAATGAGCCGCAGTACCGTATGCGTGGTTGTGTCGTCCCACGCATTCGCCGGCGCGTCAACCGCTGAGATATCCAGTGCCAGGTCGGGCTCGGCGAAACGAAATTCCTCTCCAATCTTGGCGATCTCGGTGTCCAGCTCGCTGCGAAAGGCTTCACCGTCGGATTCACCGACAACAACTGTGGCGAAAGCCTCGCGAGGGATAGCGTTGTGCGCGCTGCCGCCCTCGAGGGAGGCAAGACGTAGTCTGGATTTGATGGAAACGGCGTTCAGTGCCCGCACCAGCAGTTTCACCGCGTTGCCACGCTGCAGGTGGATGTCCACTCCCGAATGGCCACCCTTGAGCCCGAACAAGCGCAAGGAGTAGCAAGTCGATCCGGGCGGGGTGTCCGACGTGTTTAGTGACACGGTCACGTTGCTGTCTGCCCCTCCGGCGCAACCGACGTAGAGGGCACCCTCTTCTTCTGAGTCCATGTTGATCAGCTGGCGGCCCTCGAGCATGCTGCCCTCGAGACCTGCGGCTCCCGTTAGACCAGTTTCCTCGTCAATCGTGAAGAGAAACTCCATTGGGCCATGGGTCATGTCCTGCGTTTCCATGACTGCCAAGGATGCTGCGATCCCAATCCCGTTATCCGAACCGAGTGTCGTGCCGGTGGCCTTCAAGTAATCTCCGTCCCGCTGTGGCACGAGAGGGTCCTTGTCGAAGTCGTGGTCGACATCGGAGTTCTTCTCGTTCACCATGTCGAGATGGGATTGCAGGACCGTGGTTGGAGCTTTCTCACTCCCCTGCGTAGCCGGCTTGCGCACCAGCACGTTGCCGGTCGCGTCGATCTGATAGGGCAGTCCACACCGCTCCGCAATGTCTATGACGTGTTGCCGGATGCGATCCTCGTTCTTGGAGCCACGCGGTATCGCGAGTATCTGGTCGAAGTGTCGCCACAGGGATTGTGGTTCTAGGGTTTCTACGAACGTCATCTTCTCCTCCTCGAAGGAGTCTTATTCTACTGCGTGGGTGGCTCTCGCACGAGGGCGGTTTGACAGCCGTTCGTTGAAGCGGCTAAGATTGGCCCCAGTTTTAACCCAATCCTGGGACGATCCATGGACAAGAAACCGTTTGAACCATTCGTACCGGCGTCGAAGGACATGCCCGAACTCACGGGCAAGGCGATCGGGCTTGGAGTGTTGATGGCGGTCACCTTGGGGGCCGCCAACGCGTATGTGGGCATGACGGCAGGGCTGACGGTTGCCGCCACGTTCCCAGCCGCAGTTGTGGCAATGGCCGCCCTGCGGGGGTTCGGCGGTACGATTCTGGAAGAGAACATCGCGCGTACCACGGCGTCGGTTGGAGAGGCTCTGGTGGCCGGCGCGATCTTCACAATTCCGGCCTTCGTGATAAGCGGCGCGTGGGATGAACTGAGGTACCTACAGAGCACCGCGATCATGCTCATCGGTGGTGTGCTGGGTGTGCTCTTCGTGATCGTTCTGCGGCGCACCCTTGTAGTTGAGGCCGAACTGCCGTTCCCGGAAGCTCTCGCCGCATCGGAAATCGTGAAGGCTGGCCAAGGTGGTCAGACCGGAGCCTCATACTTGTTTGGCGCGATGGGGATCGCCGCGCTTTGGGAGCTTTTCAAGAACTCCAATGGTGTCTACTTCGTACAGGACAGTGCCCAGCGATTCGTAGCCTTCGGTAGAAGTCAGATCGACATCCTGCAAGAACGATTCGCGTATGGCGGCGGCATGCTACTGTCCACTTCGTCTGCCTCTCCCATGTTGATGGGAGTGGGGTTCATAGTGGGTACGAAGATCTCAGCAGTGTTGTTTGCGGGAGCGGTGACTGGGTGGCTCCTGTTAGTACCTCTGGCTCTGTTCCTGAACCCCGACATCACGGCGGCACTTGGGCCTGATGACAGCATGATGGGTCTGGCGACCGACGTATGGTCAAAGCAGATACGGCCTCTCGCCGTAGGCACGATGATTGTTGCCGCCTTCTATACGCTTTTCAACCTGCGACAGTCACTGGTCGCCGGAATCAGCAAGGCGCTGCACCACATCGGGACAGGGGGTGGTGCCACCACCGCCGATCGCACAGAGGTCGACCTCGATCTCAAGAAGATCTTTGTGGCGGTAGGGGTAATGGCGATCGCAACTTTCTTCTTGTACCTCCACTTTGCGCAGTCGCTCAAGGGCGCGATAGTGCTCACGTTGGTGATGGTGATCATCGGTTTCCTGTTCGCGGCTGTGGCAGGCTACTTGGTTGCGTTGATCGGCAGCTCCAACAATCCGATCTCGGGCCTCACGCTCAGCGCGCTGATAATCGCAGCTGTGTTGATGGTGTTCCTCGGTGTCACCGACGTACACGGTGTTGCGGCGGTATTGGGTGTGGCTGGGGTGGTGTGCTGTGCGGCGGGCGTTGCGGGCGACATGATGCAAGACCTCAAGGTAGGCCACATTTTGGGTGGCACTCCGTACAAGATGCAGATTGGCGAACTGATCGGAGTCGTATTCGCCGCGTTGGTGCTGACCTTTCCGCTCATGGCACTGCACAGAGCCTATGTGATCGGCTCGGAGGCTCTTCCGGCGCCGCAGGCGGGGCTAATGGCACTCATGGCGAACGGGATAGTCGCGGGCGAGATGGCTTGGCCTTTGGTTATCGTCGGGATGTTCCTAGCTCTAGCGCTCATCCTGATCAAAGCGCCGGCACCGATGTTGGTGGCAGTCGGCATGTACCTGCCCTTCACCTCCACAGCAGCCATCTTCGTAGGCGGACTCGTGCGGTGGATCTTCCAAGTAGCGCTCGATCGGAAGGGGGCCAATGCTGAGGAGAGAACTCGTGCAGAGAATACGGGTGTGCTGATCTCCTCAGGATTCATAGCGGGTGAGTCTCTCATGGCAGTTATGCTTGCACTGCTAGTGATCGCGGGCGATTTCTGGCCGGCTGCACTGGGGTTCCAGAGTCTCAACTTTGGGTTTGGGGCAACCCCATGGCTCAGCATAATTGCGTATCCTCTGGTCATTTGGATGTTGGTGAAGGTTCCCCTCAGCGCGATGAGAAAGGCGGGCCTGCCGTCGACGAGGATAGAATAGTTTTCGAATCATTCTGCGAAAGACCGCCGCTCGAGAGAGAGGCGGTCTTTCGTTTCGTCCTGCCAAGCGTAGTATGAGAGTCATGAGCAAGCGTCGTAAATTGAAGGAACTCGAGGATGTGAACCTGCTCGAGATCGTGCCGGTTCGGCTCGCCGAGTGGGAGGAAGTGGGCGACCGAGTGGTAGTAATTCGGCCGGCACCGGGCGGCCGCGGCATCAAGCGGTTGCTGAACCTGTTCTTCTTTGCACTGGCCGCGAGAAGGATCAGACTGGACGATATGGGTAGTGTAGCCTGGAAGTTGCTAGACGGTGAGATGACCGTAGCGCAGGTG
This sequence comes from Gemmatimonadota bacterium, assembly GCA_039588335.1. Classification (GTDB taxonomy): domain Bacteria; phylum Gemmatimonadota; class Gemmatimonadetes; order Gemmatimonadales; family GWC2-71-9. The sequence goes on from JBDGZZ010000037.1 coordinate 30,713, forward strand.
GCTGGCAAACTTCGTGAGGAATTTGGCGAACGGGTTGAACCGGCCGAGGAACGATTTGGTCATCAGGTGCGGGTGTTCCGCAGGGAAGGTCTGGTGGCTTATCCAGGTTGGGATGACCTGTGATTCTCTTCTCGTTCGGATTGCGCCCACTTGAAGAATAGTACGGACGCAGTTCCAAACACTATGAACCCACCGACGATCTTCATGATCAGCCCGGCAATTTGTTGATCCTCAACTGCCGAGAGGCTGCTCATTGGAGGCGCCAACTCATATAGTGCGTAGATCGGGTACTTGGCGAACGTGAGAAATGCGGCGGGAACAGTGGGGATGAACACGTTGGCAACCAGGTAGACTAGCCGGCCTGGATATGGCATAGGCTCGAGTTCAGGAAGCGGGCCGAGAATTGGCATCCAGAAGACGAAGCCCGCCACTAGCCACGACATATCGACGGCGAACGATCCGAGTTGGGACACGGTCATGCCGTCGACCACCGATGGAAGGTGAGTTGCAAGCAGTACGACGTTGAAAAACAAGAATGCAATGAGTGGCCTGGTCATGGCCCGAGCGGCCCGGAAAGCCCAGCGCGGCTTGATCATCCGACGCAACAGCCACTTCGGTGTGCCAGCGATGAGCAATGGCGGTGCTGCGAAGGCGAACAGGATGTATTGCGCGGTGTGGACGCTGAGTAAGTAACCTGCGCCGAGCGGGCCGATCGGCCAATCAGCCGCGAGCCAGAGCATCAAGACTCCCAAGATGTAGACTGCCGTCCTGCCACGTTGTTTGTGTGCACCTTCAGGCGCCCAATACTTCTCCGCCAGAAACCGCACAGCAATGAGGAATGCTACCAGCAGCCAAACTCCGAGGTAGGGCTGCCAGGTCCAAGTCCACTCGTTGCCCTGTGCCGCGCACCACCACGTCAAGGCTCGTGACCTCCGGTCTCCTCGAGCAGTCGTACGACATCAGTGTAAGTGAGGACAGGTACCGAAAAGCTGATCCTGCTCGCACGAGAGAACGTCAGTGAAACATCCATCGTGTCACCCACCTGCGGAGGTTGTAACAGGCCAGTCAGCATCACGTGATAGCCTCCGGGATCGAGCCTCAAAGTGCCACCCGCGGCGATGGGAACCGGTCCTGTGGGGTGCATCCGCATGGTTCCCCCCTCATCAACCATCCCATGAAGGGTGGCGTTCAATCCAACGGATGTTTCGATTGCCGTGAGAGTGTCGCTTTCGCTCCCGGCGTTGATCACCGTGAAGTACAGAGATCCCACATCGGGTGCAGCGGGTGCAGGTGCGTACGCGTCGTAGATCTCAATGCTGCCCAGTGAAACGATGGGCTGTCTGTGAACGGCTTCGTTCGAATCACCGCAGCCTGTCAGAATGAGCGTGGTGACAACTCCAATTCTGAAACCGATCATCGCGCTGCCCAATTAGACTTTACCAACAAGGGAATATCGTGAGCCCAGTCATTCTGGCGTGTGCCAAATGGGTAACCTACGTGGGCACGGTTATCTGTCGTAAAGGCTATTACGCGCGCTGAATGCCCAACCGTGTAGTTACCCTCTTCGTTTCCAAAGGTGCTAGCCGCCGGCAAATGCAGGCGTCCCTGAATTTCGTTCACATCTTCCAGCGGTCCAATCAGACCGATGAAAGACGAGTCGAAATTCCTTAGCCAAGCACCAAAGCGCTCCGGAGTATCTCGCTTCGGGTCCGTGGTTACCATCACTACTTTCACAGTGTTACTCACTCTAGGCGGCAGTGTCTTCAGCACCTGTGCGATGTTTGACATGTGGATCGGGCAGACGTCTGGACAGTAGGTATATCCGAAGAACAGGAGTGTGACGAAACCTTCGGTTTCTTCCCGGAAATCAAAAGAATCGCCCGCAGTGGTGATCAAGGTGAACTCGGGTTTCTGCAGTGGTTCGGAGTAAGTGGCTCCACGCATTTCATCCGGTCTCGGAGGAACGTCCGAGGCACACGCAACGAAACCCAGAACTGCAAGCGCAACGACCACGTTGAGCCGTCGGAAGGTTATCATATGAACCCTCTCGTAACCGGCTGTCCGTTTTCAGCCATGTGTAGTGTTGTATCGACGTACGGTTGGAAATGATAACCAAGGAGTAGGCTCACAGAAACGGTCCGCGCGTTTACACAGTAGTGCGCCTAGTAGGTTGCCCAGTTGTCTATCCACGCGTTTCGTACTGGGTCGAATCCTCGGAATCGCGTGAGTGAGCGGGCAATGTTGCAGGAGTCGTAGTAGAGGTAGATGTTGTCGTCCAGATCGTCGAATCCGTTGTCAGCTACCGGTGCACCGATGATTCGGTCAAGTCCCGTGACGATGAGACCTCGCACTATGGTCGTGTCGGCCTCGGGGTCAAAGTCATCTCCGATCAACACGACACCGTCCCACTCGAAGCGTGCTCCTTGGGTATCGAGCTTATTCAACACGATCAATAGGCCAGTTCCAGTAATATCGGTTAGGGTGACCGCGGCTCCATCGAGTATGTAAGTGGCGAACGTGGTGTCGCCGTTTATTACGTTCGTGTAGTCCGCCTCGACTTCTCCGGTTTCGATGGCATTCCAATCGATCCCCGTCTCGGCAGCCACGACTGACCAGCCATCTTGTACCTTCCACCCCGGCGTTCCGGTGGGAGTACCGGGGAGGTCAGTGGTGAACGGGGCTCTGAATCCCATGGTGGCGCCAACACTACACCCGTCGTTTCCGTCGATTATCACGTCTGTTCCGGCCTGCGGGAGGTAATCGGACGGGTTGATTGCGGTGAAAGCCGCGACCGCTCTAATCCCCCCCTGAAACCAACGAGCGAACTGGGCTACGGTTCTGCGCGCCTGTGGGTCGGCGCCTTGGGCGGGCTGTATCACGGTACCGCGTGACCGCACAATGTACGTATGGATCTGCATCGTGTCGGCTGGAACCTGCACCAGGTGAGCGACTACGTCGGCGTATCCCCCTGACAGGTTGATGCGCACAGAATCGCCATCTACAGGCCTCACTTGTATGGAATCGTAAAACGCCATGTAGCGTTGGAGGCCACTCGCTGCGACTGCCAGTGCATCCACCGTAGATCCGCTGCCTTCAGCCAGGCGCCGGTCGGCCTGGACCCGCACGAAGGCCGACGTCAACATCAGAGTGATGATTGTCACCAAGAGGATCGTGAGAGGGAGTGCCGAGCCTCGCTCGTCGGCCGTTCGCAGCATGTCTAGTTCACCTTGTTGAGAAAGACCACCTGGACCGGCAACTCGAATATTTGGTAATCCGACTTACCCCGTGGAGGTTCGTAGCTCTCTGCTACTATGTTCAGCTCGAGCCCGTTCACGGTCGTCAAGTCCATCGGTGGGATGGCTGTTGTTTGCAGATTGGGACCCACTAAGAAGCGAAACCCTGCGGACGAATCAAATGGAGCAGCTAGCTCTTCATATGCTCCGGCCCCCACTCGACGCCATAGCCCCGTCCGGCCCGGCATGTCGGTTGACGGCATGAATCGATAGGCCACTAGCTGATACAAGTAGAAGATGTCACCGAAATCGACGGCCGCTATTGGCAGAACGTTTGAAACGGTCCCCTCCGGAACGAGCTGGATTCCTTGGGTTGTACACTTCGAGCCATCGGCGGGGGATGATATTGTTGCGGGACTCGTAAACTCGTAAGTGCCGTCAGCTCGTCGTCGTGCCACTCCTGAATTGACTGCGTTGGCGTACATCATGGAATCAGCGGGCATGAGTGAGACCACCCTGCCCATCGCGCCATCCACGTCGCACCCGATCCCGAACACGTAGGGCACACGCACTAGTACACTATCGCTCGATGCCGCGAGCAGCCCGCTGTCCGAAACCATGCGAAGCTCCACGCTCATTACGTTCATCGCCGCTCGCGCAGTTTGTCTCGCGGTGAGTAGTGCTTCTTGGCGGGAGACAAACCGTGAGTCGCTCAACAAGATCCGCGTGAGAGCAGTGGCCAGAACCGACATCACTGCAATCGCGATCATCACCTCTACCAGAGTGAATCCGCGCGATCTCATCACAGTGTGAACGGGGATGAGGCCCTGGATTTGGTCCGCTCTATGGTCACGGTGTCAGGCCGCGCCTGTAGCGCACCGGTGGGTGATATGATGACACGCGCAAGCCTCGAGTTGGGCGTGGTCGACACGAGCTCGAAGCACCGGCTGTACATGAAAGCACCCGCAGTAAGGCTGTCAGTGCACCCCGTGGACGTTGGCAAGCTGTCCCACGGAAGCGCCTGGACCCACGAAGCCGCCGACTCAAGAGCTGCACTGCGGTAGGATACTGCCGTCGAGCGGCGGGTGTGACGAGCCACCTCGAACATGAGGCCACCCAGCGCGAGGAGCACCACGCTCAAGATGCTGAGTGCGATCATGATCTCTATCAGAGATACGCCTCGCTCACCGAGCCTGCTCCTACGAGCCAGAGGTGATCCTGATCTGCCCAGCACGAGTTATCCGCACCTTGCGTCTATAGTCGTCGATCTCGACGGTGATATCCGTAGCATTCCTTACTACCCCGTTTGGGAAGACTTCCACCGTGGTCGACGTTGCGTCGAGCACGTCGAGTCCGAAGTCTGTTTCCTCTCCCAGGTAGCGCTCCCGAAAAACCTGGGCGGAATCTGAATCGCGTATGATGTAACTCTTGAGCGGCTCACTGATGATGATGACGACGGGCTTTCGTTGCTGTGCAGCCACCAGTTGAGCGTACTGGATGTCGGCAGCGAGAGTGCTTGCGGACCGGTTCACTTTGGATCTGCGTACACTCGGACCCAGCCGCCAAAAGGCTACGGAGGTTAGGATTGCCATGATGGCAACCACCATAACCAGCTCGACGAGGGTGAATCCCGCCCGCCTTCTCGTGGAGTGCATTGTTATAGCGCTAGCTTGGCCATTAGGCCGTCTTTAGTCAATCATGAATTGGCGGCAAGTCTCAGACCAGACAGAACTCGACCGGCCTACTAAGTAAGATAAACTATTGGCATTGATTGTCTTATGCTGACGCGCCCGAAGACGGCAGTCTCTCCAGTGCCGCCGCAGAGAGCTGCAATCGTTGCCGACTGCGACGAAGATGCCGAATGGCGCCTTCCATCGCACCAACGGCCTCATTCTACAGCTGCACTCGCTCCAGTTCCCAATCCTCGAGCGGCTCTTATCGGCAACCGCAGACATGCCCTGCAGCCCGCCCTGTCTCTCCGGTTCTCCAGCGTAATGGTTCCGTCATGAGCCTCGGCGATCTGTAGGCAGAGGGCCAAACCAATCCCCGAGCCCTTCTCCTTCGTGGTGTAGAACGGCACGAAGAGGTTGGAGGTATCTGGGAGACCTGGTCCTTCATCCTCGACGATGACTTCGAGCTGCCCGTTGATCCCGCGCCAGCCCACCTCCACGCATCCGGCCGTCTCGAGTGCAGCGTCTGCGGCATTGTCTATCAGATTGATCAGCAACTGGTCCAGCTGGTCGCCGTCTGCCATGATCGTGGTCTCGTCACCCGGTAGAACCCTCACTTGGAGCCGGGTCTCCAGACCCGCCGCCCGTCGGATCCAGGCGCCGACATCGAGCGGCTTGAGCGCTGGAGCTGGAAGGCGTGCCAATCGCGCGTACGATGCCATGAAACGGCTGAGAGCTTCGGACCTCGAGGCGATAATCGAGAGGCCCTGCCTCAAGTCGTCATCGCTTTCCGCGTCACGCGCTTGTCGCCTTACGATGCTCCTTAGGCTGTCGGCGATCGATCGGATAGGCGCCAGTGAGTTGTTGATCTCGTGGCTCAATACACGTATCAACCGCTTCCAGGCCTGCCGCTCCTCCTCGCGCAGCACGCGGCTCAGGTCTGAGAGAACCACTAGTCGATGCGGCCTGCCGTCCTGTCGAAAGCTGCTCGTCCGCAACTCCCAGCGGCCCGTACCGCCCGGAAAAGACCGCTCCACAATGCGCGGGGTGTCTCCCTCGAGACAATCGGAAATGCCGAGGTCGTCGGCACTCAGTCCACGAATGCTGGGGGCGGGCTTTGCAAGCAACCGCTCTCCGCCGCGATTGACGAGACGGAGTTGGCCTGCGGCGTCGAACGCCAGCACCGCCACATCGATTTCCTCCATGACCTTGCGCAGCAAAGCCGTCGCCTCCAATGCGCCGAGCCTCTGTTGCCGCAACGTCTCGCCCAGCGTATTCGCTTCTAGCATGGCAAGTCCCAGCGAGTCGTCGGACCGCGTGCTGTGTGCGCGGATGGAGTAATCACCCTCCTGCAGAGCAGCCAGCATGTTGGAGAGGGTCTGTAGCGAGCGGGTGACCCTCTCGCGCAGGGCGACTGCGAAACCGAGCCAGAAGGTGCCGATCAGAACGGTGAGCGTCCACTGGACCTTGGCCGTGAACTCGCCGATCCAGAGAAGGACCAGCGCCACGGTACTCCCGGGCAGGCCGGCCAGTAGAGCCAGCGTGAGGATCAGAATGTCGTATGAGAGGTGCGGTCGTGCCGTCCTCAACTTGAGACCCTCACATTCCGTGACGCTGCAGCCGTCGATAGAGAGCGCTGCGACTCAGTCCGAGCGCCTCCGCGGCCTGACTGACATTGCCCTCATGGCGTTGGAGCGCCTTTTCGATGAGGAGCTTCTCCACCTCTTCGAGTGTGCGGTCCTCTATTCGTGAGCTGGCTGCCGAGGTAGGTGCAAGGCCGAGATCGTGGGGGTGCACTACCTCTCCTTGTGTAAGAAGAACGGCCCTTTCGACGGCGTGCTCGAGTTCGCGCACGTTCCCACGCCAGGGATGATCGATCAATACCTGGGTCGTGTCCTGTGCGAACCCAGTCACGTTTTTGCGGTACCGCGTTGCCTGACGGTGCAAGAAGTGCATCGCGAGCACTGGAATGTCTTCCCGCCTCTCACGAAGCGGTGGTAGACGGATCTCCACCGTGTTCAGTCGATAGAGTAGATCTTCTCGGAACCGTCCGGCCGCCACTTCTTCCTGCGGGTCCGCATTGGTGGCGGCCAATACGCGAACGTTCACCCTACGTGTCTTGGATGACCCTACACGCTGCACTTCACCGGTTTCGAGCACGCGCAGCAGCGTTGCCTGTTGTTTTAACGGAACATTTGCGATCTCATCTAGGAAGAGCGTACCACCGTCAGCTAACTCGAACCGGCCAACTCTATCCGTCTTTGCATCAGTGTAGGCGCCCTTGACGTGACCGAAGAGTTCGCTCTCGAAAACGCCCTCCGACAGCCCTCCCACATTCACCGTAACCAGGGTCTTGGGCGAGCGATCAGAAGCCGAGTGAAGCCAGCGAGCCACAACCTCTTTGCCGGTACCGTGCTCACCCGTGATCAAGACGTTTGCCTCGGAGGGGCCGATCCGCTCCATCATCTGCAGTACCGGTTGCATTGCTCGAGATTCCGCGATGAGCTGTGGGAAGCCTTCACGGCGGAGCAGGCGGTTCTCGTCTTCCAACCGCTGGCTCTTACGCAGAGCCTTGCTCAGCTCGACCTGCGTGTTGATCGTCGCTAGTAGCCGCGCGTTGTCCCACGGCTTCTCGATGTAGTCCTTTGCACCCCGGCGCATGGCCTCGACTGCGCCTTCGACGCTGCCCCAGGCAGTCATCACCACCACGGGTAGGCTCGAGTCCATGGTCTGAAGCCGCGTGAGAAGGTCCATACCCTCCAGGCCGGATGTAGTGTCACGAGTGTAGTTCATGTCCATCAAAACGGCGTCGAAGTCCTTCGCCTCGATCGCTCTGAGGACACCGCCTGGCGAGGAGGCTGTGTCTATTTGGAAGCCCTCGCTCTTCAGCAGAAGCCGCAGCGCTTCCAACACGTCGTGTTGATCGTCGGCGACGAGGATTCGAGGGTGTGAGGATGTAGCTGCCACGGTGGACTCCAACCGACTTAGCTGTCGACGATCCAGCCGTCGTGCAGTTGTACGATACTGTTTCCGTACCGAGCGTAGTCCTCGTTGTGCGTGACCTGGACGATCGTCGTTCCGCCGTCGTTCAGGCTCTTGAGCAAATCCATGATCATCAAACCCTGTGAGGAGTGCAGCGCGCCGCACGGCTCGTCCGCAAGGATCAGCCTCGGGCTTGCCACCATGGCTCTCGCAACTGCAACGAGCTGCTGCTGACCACCCGACAACTGCGTTGGGTAGAGGTCCTTCTTGCCGACGATCTGGAACTTGTCCAGCGTGTCCGCCACGATGGCCTGCCGTTCGGAACGACGGACATTCCGGTACGAGAGCGGGATGTCGAGATTCTCGTAGACCGTGAGGTTGTCCAGCAGATGGTACTGCCAGACCACGCTCCATCCAACATCCCGAGGATCCCGAGTACCGTGGACTTGCCCGCACCGGAAGGGCCCATGACGGTGACAAATTCGCCCTCCTTGATATCGAGCGTGATTTGCCTGAGAACGTAGGACTTGCTTGCGCCCAGCGGATAGAACTTTTCGACGTTTCGTAGTGAGATCATGTATTGACCCTGAAGTTATGCTGATCGGAATTCTAGCGTGGGCGGGGGGCTTTGCGATAGCCAATCCTGGGGACGGCTCGGATGGCTGTTGTTCTAGCCCAATCCCAGGAGCACGGCGGCCAGCATCGCTCCCGTGACCCACCTCGCGATCCTAGGCCGGAGTCTGCCATGTTTTGGCCCGGCTGGCCAGGGCGTAGACGTTTCACTCAAGGACTGAGCCAGTTCCTTCCCGAACGCCCGAGCCGAGGGGAACCTGTCGGAAGGGTGGAATGCCAGCGTTCGAGCTATGGCGGCCGTACCCTTGCGCGGTGTGGAGGAAGCTATGCCCTCCAGGTCGGGAACCTGCGCGCTGAGCTTCTTCGCGACCACGGCCAGGGTGCTGACTCCTGTGAATGCCTGAGAGCCCACGAGCATCTCGTAGATCACGCATCCGAGCGAATACAGATCGCTTCGTCCGTCGAGGTCACCCTCGCCGCTCGCTTGCTCGGGGCTGATGTAGGCTGGGCTGCCCCAAACCTCGTCACGGCCCCGGCGAGCGATAGACGTCAGTGTGCGGGCGATCCCGAAATCGGCCAATACCGCGTGTCCGTGTGATAGCAGGATGTTTTCCGGCTTGATGTCGCAATGCACGATTCCCTGGGAGTGGGCGCACTCGAGCGCCTCTAGCACGTCCAGAGCCATGCCCACGGCTCGATCGTAGGTCAGAGGCCCTTCTCTGCGAAGAAACTCATGCAGTGAGCCCTCTGCCATGTATGGGGTGATACAGTAGTACACGCCCTCCAGACGACCCGAGTCGAGCACAGGCAGTATGTGGGGATGTTGCAGGGCGGCCGTCATCCGGATCTCCCCCTGAAACATGTCCGGATCTATCCGCTCAGCGATTTCGGGATACAGAACCTTGATGGCCACAGGCCGTCCAAGCCGCGCATCTCGTGCCAGATACACGACGCCCATTCCCCCTCTGCCCAGCTGACGATCCACGACATACCGATCAGCCAGGCCAGCGAGAAACCGAGCGACCACCGCCGAACCCCATGGCTCGCCAGCGTCTTGGATAACCCCGCCTGTCTCCTTGAGAGTGACCATCCGTTCCTTTCCTGCTCCCGTCTTGTCTGGCACGTAATGGCAATCGCCATGCCATATGGTCATACATCCCTACGGCTTTATAAGACAATAAGTTACATCCCGTAAGTAAGGCTCCTGAGGAGGTTTACCTGTCCATTCTCGACATTAAGTTGTCCCAATAACGGACACTTTCTATTTCATGTGCCTCTCCCCGCTTGGAGTGAAGGAGAGGGGGAGAAGAGATGCTTTCTCAGCCTCCCGCCACTAGATTTGGCGTTTCGCCCAGTCTGGAGACCCAGTTCTACTCGTAGGAGGTGGCAAGTGTTGACTCTCAGCTCAGTGTCGCTGCTCGTTATCTCGACGGCGGTCGGTGCCCCGGTTGTCGCCGAGGATCCGGCCCCGGTCGTGGCCGACACGGCCTGCATCATCATGAACACGCGGAACTTTGAGAGCAGATCGAGCCCGCTGGACTCGATCTCTTTCGTCCTGGGCGGTGGGGCAGTGAAGCTCTGCTACGGGAGGCCGTCGGCACGGGGCCGCACGATGATAGGTGGCGACGCTGTTCCGTACGGGACGCTGTGGCGCACCGGAGCAAACGAACCCACCATGATTCACACGACTGTACCGATCAGCGTGGCGGGAATAGAGATTGAGGCAGGGACCTATTCCTTATACACCGTTCCCAACGAAGGGGATTGGGAGATAATTGTGAACCGCTCCATATCACAGTGGGGGCGTGAGAACCGCTACACCGACGAGGTCAAGGCAGAAGAGATCGGCCGCGGTACGGCTCCGAGTGAGCAGATGGCGGACCACGTGGAGTCGTTCACTCTTCGAGCGGAGCAGTCAGATGGCGGTGCAATCCTGCTTCTCGAGTGGGAGCACACGCGCGTGCGAGTGCCAATAACCGCTTCGAATTAGTCGATATGCCGTCGGGTTGTGACACGGCGGGTGACAGACCAGCGACCCGACAAGTGGTGATAGGGGTCACGGTGGCGTCAGGCTCCCTCACCGCCCAAGATGTAAAGCTAGTCTCCGACATAGGTGTCTACGTCCCCACCCAGGATCTGATCGACATTACCAATGGCGGAGTGGGCATTGTGAACCGGAGTGGAGCGGCATTCGCTGATCTGGATGACAAGACTGACCT
>JBDGZZ010000038.1:0-26817 GCA_039588335.1 Gemmatimonadota bacterium
CTCTGCGAGGACCCCGATGAGCTGGGTCAACCCTACATGGCAGCGGGCTATCCAGTTGTCTTCACCAGCGTCCCCGATCGGAGGAATCTGGAGCAACTCGCGGCCACCCTGGAAGGAAACGTCTCGCTCCTCACAGGACCAACGGGAGTCGGTAAATCGAGTCTGCTCAACGCGTTGCAGCCGGGACTCCGGTTGCGGACGGCACCGGTCAGCAGGAAGTCCCACGGAGGCCGGCACACAACAGTAGCTGCCGAGATGCATCCATTCGGAGAGCATGGATACGTCGTTGACACGCCTGGTCTCAGAGATATTGGACTCTGGGGTCTGGAACCGCTCGAAGTCGCGCTCGCGTTTCCGGAATTTGGCTCCTGCTCAATGCACTGCCGGTTTGACAATTGTCGCCATCTCGAGGAGCCCGGCTGTGCCGTGGTTGAAGCCGTGGCGAGCGGTGCGATTGCCGAAACTCGGCTGGATTCATACCGGCGATTGTTGGAGGAGGCAGTCAGGGCAGCCAGACCCTGGCGGTGATGGTCCGGCGTTCCTTGCTGATGTTAGCCGATCTTCGTCCCGTTTGGCACTTCCTCATCGAGCGCAAGCAGAACCACGTCGGCCTCGGGCAAAACAGCGCCGAGAACGAGAACGTCAGATCGGTAGCCCGCCACGCGCCGCGCAGGGAAGTTCACGACGGCTGCAACTTGCCGGCCCACGAGGCCTTCAGGGCCATACCTCACGCTTACTTGTGCGCTGGACTGTTTGAGGCCGATCTCCCCAAAATCGATCTGCAGTTGCAGAGCGGGGTCTCTGGCGGTAGGATGTGGCCGCGCCGACACCACGGTGCCGACGCGGATGTCGAAGTCCTGAAACTGATCGAGGGTTGGCATGCCTGATGTTCCTCCTGCTCCCCTGGTAACCCCTTTTCCAGGTGAACGATATACTGCGACGGAAGATCTCGGTAATCTGCTGGCGCCCCCGTACGATGTGATTTCTCAGGAACGACGTCGTCAGCTGACAAAGCGGGCCGGCCACAACATCGTTTGCCTGACCCTGCCCGAGGGAGATGATGAAAGGTACCAGCAGGCATCGGATCTGTTGAGCCGCTGGCGAGAAGATAAAGTCCTGCGACGCGATGCTGCGGACAGCGTGTACGTCGTGCAACAGGAGTTCAGCACGCCCGATGGCCGAACGCACACTAGGACCGGTGTGATCGGGGCCCTCGCTGTAGAGCCGTACTCCCACGGTCGCGTGAAACCGCACGAAAAGACACATGCGGAGCCCAAGGCGGATAGGCTTGCACTTTTGCGAAGCACCAAGGCGATGTTCGAGGGACTGTTGATGCTCGCACGTGACGAAGGAGGTAGCCTCCGGCGATATTTGGAAGGCGTTGTGTCCGAAGATCCGTCGGCACGCGCAGAGCTTGACGGTGAAGCGATTGGGTTGTGGCAGGTAACCGGCAAGAGGGCGCAGGACATTGCCGACGCAGCCGGGGCGCACGAGTTGTACGTTGCGGATGGCCATCATAGATATGAAACGGCTATCGCCTATCGTGAAGAAAATCCCTCAGCCGATCGCACGCTGGGACTCGTGGTGTCGCTTGGGGATCCGGGACTGATCGTGCTGCCAACCCATCGACTCATATACGGTGCGGCGATGAACGGGGAGGAAATGGTCGAGGAATTCCAGATCCATGAACTCCCAGCTGAAGTGAACTATTCAGATCATCTGGCCGAACTGGATAATCGTGGAACAGCTTGCATCGTCGTGCTGCCGGAAGGCAATGCTGTGGCTTTGCTGCTGAAGCCGGGGGCGAAACTTGGCGATCTGCCTTTTGCCAACCAGCCAGCTGTGGCATCGCTGGGCATCGCCCGCATCGACGAGTTGGTGGTCAAGCGCTTCGTTGCAGAGGCGGGCAAAGACGCGCGGCTCGCGTATAGCGCCGATTCGGACCATGTGATAGACGAGGTGACACGGGGAGAAGCCGTAGCGGGAGTCTTGCTCAATGCGACGTCGGTGGAGCAGGTCTTGGCTGTCTCGGACGCCGGGGCAGTGATGCCTCAGAAGGCCACCTACTTCATGCCAAAGGTACCTAGCGGTCTGGTCATCCTGAGTTTCGAGCCCTAAGCTTCACCGTCATCAACGGCATCTTGCACGGCCTGTCTCAGGCGTGGCCAAACGTGTACGGCGTGTCGCAGGAAATTTTCCCGTTCTTCTGGCCGGTGGGAGAGCCAGTCCCAGGCAGACCGGCCGGCTTTTTCGGAGTTGCATCGGACGCAGGCGGTCACGAGATTACCCGGGGAGTGGTCGCCGTGCTTCACACGGGGTTGGACGTGATCCAGGGTGAGTGAGTCGGTGTCAAACACGCGGCCGCAGTATACGCAGCGGTACCCGTCTCGCTCATATATGGCTTTACGCCTCAGTTCTGCCTTTGTGCTACCCATGACTAGTCTTTGTTGGACGAGATCGGAGTCGACATGTCGGTGCGTCCGCGAGCCAAAATCCTGGCGAACCTGGAGAAGATCTACAGAGAGGCCTATGAACGTGCCAAGAAGGCTGAGGATGAGGCCCGAATGATGGACCTGGATGCCTCATTCCAACGCGAGCAACTCATTCTCGAGGTTCTCCTAGACGTGCGTGATGCTCTCTACACCTCGGGCGAAACGTCTTCGACGGATTCAGCCCTGAAGAAGATAGAGACGCTGAAGAAGATCACAAGGCTGACGAGATGATCTTGCACACTGTCGTGAGGCCATTCGCGAGAGGGACGATGAAAGGAAGTTCCGGCCTCGTAGTAACGGGACGATAATTTCGGAATGTCAACCGATACAAACTCGCGGGCCAAGACGCCCCGAACGCGTGCCACGCGGCTCGACAAGGAGAAACTCCTTGAGATGTACCGGTTCGTCTATGCATCACGTCGACTAGATGACAAGGAAATTCAACTAAAGCGCCAGAATAAGATCTTCTTCCAGATATCAGGTGCCGGTCACGAGGCCATCCTGGTTGCGGCAGGGGAGGTGCTGAAGCCCGCTTACGATTGGTTCTATCCTTACTACCGCGATCGTGCGCTGTGTTTGACGCTGGGAATGACTGCTACCGAGATGCTGCTATCCGCAGTGGCGGCGGCAGATGACCCCAATTCCGGTGGGCGACAGATGCCATCACATTGGGGTCACAAAGACTTGAACATAGTCACGTCATCTAGTCCGACGGGAACGCAATTCTTGAATGCCGTAGGTAATGCCGAGGCGTGGTTGCGTTATAACGCCATGGAGGGAATGCCAGATCGAGATGCGGTAACCAAGAGAGATGAGGTTGTCTTTTGTTCAGCAGGTGATGGTACTACTAGTGAAGGTGAGTTTTGGGAAGCACTCAACAGTGCCTGCAATCTGAAACTGCCGGTTCTATTCCTAGTTGAGGATAACGGTTACGCAATATCGGTGCCCGTCGATGTTCAAACGGCGGGAGGTTCCATTTCGAAGCTTGCTCGGGCTTTTCCTAATCTCTACGTTGAGGAAGTGGACGGCTGTGATCCCATAGCCTCTTACGATGTGCTGTCTCGAGCAGCTGCACACTGCCGCTCTCGCAAAGGTCCGGCTCTGGTTCACGCCCACGTGATTCGTCCGTACTCCCACTCCCTGTCCGACAACGAAGTGATGTACAAACCTCCTGAGGAACGTGAGGAGGAAGCGACAAGGGACCCGGTGACGACGTTTCCGCTTTGGCTCATTAACGAGGGGATTGCATCGGAGCGGGAAATCCACGACATCAAAGCCAAGGTCGACGAGGACGTGGATCTGGCGGCAGAGGTTGCGCTCGCGTCGCCGCAGCCAACGGGCGACAGCATTTACGTTCATGTGTACTCTGCCGAGGTGGACCCCACCGCCGAACAGTTCGATACCGAGGACGATCCGCAGTTCAGTGGCGACCCGGTGACGATGGTTGACCTGTTGAACAAGTGCCTCAGGGACGAGATGTATAAGAATCCCCGCATCGTCGTTTTCGGGGAAGACATTGCAGACGTTTCGCGTGATGAGCACATCGAGCGGGTGAAGGGAAAGGGAGGTGTCTTCAAAGTAACTTGGGGATTGCAGAAGGAATTCGGATCCGACCGCGTCTACAATTCACCCCTTGCTGAGGCGAACATTGTAGGACGCGCAATCGGTCTGGCTACTCGAGGCATCAAGCCGGTCGTAGAAATCCAGTTCTTTGACTACATTTGGCCGGCTTATCATCAGATTCGCAACGAACTAGCACTCATACGGTGGCGGAGCAACGGTGCGTTCAAAGCGCCAGTAGTGATTCGCGTCACCTATGGTGGGTACCTCAAGGGTGGAGCTATCTATCATTCACAGACTGGTGCCGCAGTGTACACCGGAATACCCGGCCTTCGGGTAGTGTGCCCTGCAACGGCCTT
Source organism: Gemmatimonadota bacterium (assembly GCA_039588335.1). Classification (GTDB taxonomy): domain Bacteria; phylum Gemmatimonadota; class Gemmatimonadetes; order Gemmatimonadales; family GWC2-71-9. Next base: position 4,412 of record JBDGZZ010000038.1, read on the forward strand.
GGATGCAAATGGTCTGCTGCGAACAGCGATCCGCTGTGACGATCCAGTCGTCTTTCTCGAACACAAACACCTCTACCGGCAAACGTACAACAAGGGGATGTATCCGGGCGCCAATTTCATGATCCCATTTGGAAAGGCGAAGGTAGTGCGAGAGGGGAACGATGTGACGGTGATAACATACGGGGCCGTTGTGCAGCGAACTCTCCAGGCGGCGAAACGAGTGGAAGAGGAGCAGGGGGTGAGCACCGAGGTCATCGACCTACGTTCGCTCAGCCCTGTCGACTGGGAGGCTATTGCAGACTCGGTCAGGAAGACCAACCGGGTGATCGTCGCTTATGAGGATTCGTTGTCTTGGGGTTATGGTGCGGAACTGGCAGCGAGGATTGCTGACGAACACTTTGCCTGGCTGGACGCACCGGTCAGGCGTGTCGCCGCGACCGATACCTTCGTTGCCTACAGTCCGGAATTGGAGTATTTGATACTGCCGCAGGTAGAGGACCTAGCTGGCGCGATCAAGGAAATAGTTGATTTCTGAGTGTGTAAGCAGGTCAGTTAGGACTACCCCCCCAGGGCCTCCCTGATTTCTCCGGCGGCGCCGATCGCTGCCTCAACATCAATACGCAGGGCGCGAGCTTGCTGTGTAGCGGAAGTCAGGTCGGCCAGTACAGCTGACACTCCAGCCGATCGCAAGCGCAGTAGATCGAATCGCATATTCTGCACTGCGAGCACACACGACTCGAACTGCGACTCCACACCGTTACGACGCTTCACCAACTCGGCCAGAGAATCACGTTGCCGCTCCATCAAGGATATTCTGCGATCGTTTTCTGGATCGGTCGCCTCCTCCTTGACGCTCTCGATCCGAGACTCCAGGTCAGCGAGCGCAGCCGCATCCACGTTGCCTTCCATGTGATTCAGGGTCCGCGCAAGATCAGCCGCTCGCTCCATCAGCTGGTCGACTGTCTGTACGACATCGGGCAGCATCTCGCGGTCGCCTTCCGGCAGTTTCTCCACCACTTGGACAATCGCACCCCGGTCCTTGCGCATCTGGGCCATCTGATCCGCATACTTGCCGAACTCGTCTGCAGTTGGTGGAGGGAGCATGGCGACGGGTATTGCCCCGACCCCGGCTTTGGCCGGCAAAGCGTCTCTTGCTGGCGGTGGATTGAGGACGTCCCTCATGCTGTACCCCTCGGCCCACAACTTACCGTACTGCGACGCCAGTCCAATGCCCCATCCGATCGCCGGGATGAAGAACCAGGGAGCCTCTATACCCGTTACGATGTTGAGTAACAAGAGGCCGCCGTTTACCGACACATAAGAAGCGAAGTTCGAGCGGAATCTCCTGACTATGCCAGGTTCTGCCGCCTTGCCGTCGACTTGCGGGGCCGGCGGCCGCGGACGTTGGCGCGCCGGGTGTCGGGAGCGCTGTCTCTCGGGCTGTTTCTGGCGGTCGTCCCACCACTCTCCCCAGTCGCGCGGCTCACGGCGCGACCGCCTTGCCGGTGGTTGGGCCTTGGCATCACTGGGCCGGCGAGACATCGAAGAGCGTGGTCGATACGGACCGGAAGATCGGCTCTCGAGTGCTCGCCTCAGTGCGTCGGCCGTGGGCCACCGGCTCTCGGGGTCCTTTTCGAGGCACCGCATCACCGTTCCTGCCAACTCCTCCGGCACCTCTGAGCGCAATTTGATGAGGTCTGGTGGTGGCTCGGTGATCTGCTTCATCAAGACGCCCGGCACGGTCGGAGCCTTGAACGGCGGCTTTCCGGAGAGCATTTCGAATGCCACGACTCCCAGACAATAGATGTCGCTGCGGGCGTCTATCTCGCTCTCGCCGGCTGCCTGTTCGGGGCTCATATAAGTGGGCGTGCCGAGGGCTACTCCCGTTCCGGTCAAGGTGCCGGCGCCTGCCTCCGACAACGCCTTGGCGATACCGAAATCCGTCACCATGACTCTCCGGCGGGTTCCCTCGAGCAGGATATTGTCTGGCTTGATGTCCCGGTGAATGATGCCAGTCGCGTGCGCCAGTCCCAATGCGTCAGCCGTCTCCTTCATGATGCGACGCGACTCTTCCACGGGTAGGCGTCCACGTCGACGCAACCGTTGCGCCAATGACTCGCCATCGACAAAGCCCATCACAAAGTAGACGAGTTCATTGCCCTCGCCGACCGTGTGGATCGGTACGATATGAGGGTGGGACAGCCGTGCAGCGGTTTGTGCTTCTCGGATAAACCGTTTCTTGATCTCTTGGCGGAATGCCAGTTCAGGGGGCAACAGCTTAATGGCAACGCGACGCTTGAGTTTCAAATCGCGGGCACTGAACACCACGCCCATGCCACCCCGTCCGATTTCCCCTTCAACGACATAGGAACCGGCCAGTGTATCGGCTAACCGTGCGGCAAGAGGTCCTAGTTGTGCCTCGTCCATGTAGCGTATGGTCTGAACCGAGCGTAGATTAACCTGGGTATTTACCAGTGGCAACTACCTGGGGAACCGCAATAGATGGGGACGCATGCGTTGGCTGACTGATGATGCTGGTCGACGGTGGGCTGCCGAGCGAGTGGGTAGGACGTCCGGCATGATCGCAACGAGGAAAACCAAGAGTTCGTTCCCGGAGCCCGCCGACATCATTCGGTTCAGCTGCGAGTCGGACAATTCGGAGGCCGCGCGCGAGGTCACGACCCGAGCGGGGTTGCTGGAGCAGCTTACCGAGTCGGAGCTAAAGGCCCTCCTCAACATCGCTCCACGCGCCCCTTAGGAGTCCCTCTACCCTCCGTACGTCAAGCATCCGCCCCCATCTTACTGCCATATTGGCAGCACAGATCTAGTTCGCACCGCCGCCGTGGCTGGAACGGCACGGCTGAGTGGAGTGTTGTTGAGTCAAAAGGGCGGTTAACGTAGGCACGACGGTTGCTTGGCGTGTGACGGTAGCGAAGTCTGTCTGTGTGAACCAGACGTTGTGAGGACGCGAGGCTAGCCAGAAATGAATGAAAAGAGGATGGTCCGGCGGCGGCTCCCAGTGCTGCCGTTGCGCGGCTTGGTTCTGTTCCCAGGAGTAACGGCTCCAATAGGTGCAGGTCGGCCTCGAACGCTAGCTGCCATCGACGCCGCTCTCAAGAACGAGGAGGAGGAGCGGCTGGTTTTTGCCGTTTGTCAGCGGGAGGATAAGGAGGAGGTGGAGCCAGAAGGTCTCTACACCATGGGAACGGTGGCCAGAATCGGTCAGCTGCAAAGGGGATTGGGTGGTGTTCAATTACTCCTCCAGGGCGAACATAGGGGAGCGGTTCTGCAATACAATTCCCGCCAAGATTATCTAGAGGCCGTAGTCCAGGAAGCTCCCGATCTGGATCCGATAGATGCGGAGAGTGCGGCGTTCGTGGCGTTGCACAGGGAAGTGAGGGAGAGGGCTGCCGAGCTGGGAGAAAAAACCGGCATACCTGAAGAGGTGGTGCAGCAGGTTCTGGAAGGCGAAGAGGATCCCGGCCGCTTCGCCGACCTGGTCGCCGGCTACCTGGACATAGCTTCTCAAGAGCGGCAAGGCTTGCTGGAAGCCCTCGGAGTCGAGGAGCGTCTTCGGCGCGTCCTTCTGCACGTCCAGCGCCAAATTGGCCTTCTAAAGGCTCAAGCAGAAATTAAGTCCAAGGTTCAGGAAGAACTTGGCGAGAGGCAACGTGAGATGTTCCTTCGGGAGCAGTTGAAGGCGATTCGGAGGGAATTGGGTGACGAGGATGAGAGCGCTGACGTTGATGAGCTGCGCGAGCGGATTGAGGCCCTCGAGCTGTCCGATGAAGCCCGCAGGGAGTTGAAGAGGGAGCTAAGCCGCCTTGACCGGACACCCAAGGAATCGATGGAGGCGCAAGTCATCAGGACGTTTCTTGAAACGGTCGTCGAGCTGCCTTGGAATGAGCGTACGGAGGATCATCTCGATCTCGGACGAGCGGAGGAAGTGCTCGACGAGGACCACTACGGGTTGAAGGACGTCAAGGATCGTGTTCTAGAGTATTTGGCTGTTCGGAAGCTCCAGAGTGAAGGTTCAAATGGTGACGAGCCGCTTGGCAACGAAGATGACCGACGTCCGCGGGGTACGATCCTCCTGTTTGCCGGTCCACCAGGTACTGGCAAGACGTCAGTGGCCAAGTCGATCGCGCGAGCCATGGATCGCAAGTACGTCCGCATAGCTCTAGGTGGAGCCAGGGATGAGGCAGACATCAGGGGACACCGGCGTACCTATGTGGGGGCGATGCCAGGGCGAATAATAGACGGCCTGAAGCGAGCGGGCACCAAGAACCCGGTATTCCTGCTGGATGAAGTGGACAAGCTGGGGGTGTCGTTCCAAGGTGATCCGGCATCGGCGCTGCTCGAGGTCTTGGACCCGGCCCAGAACGATTCGTTCACTGACCATTATCTCGGCATTTCGTTTGACCTGTCCGAGGTGATGTTCATCGCGACTGCGAATTTCATCCCCAACATCCCGCCGCCGCTGCTCGACCGCATGGAACTCGTCGAATTCTCAGGCTATACGGAGGCGGAGAAACTGGCGATCGCCCAGCAATACCTAACACCGCGTCAGACCCGGGAGGCTGGTCTCAGATCCGATCAGCTCAAGATCGCCGACAAAGCGATCAAGACGGTCATTTCTGGCTACACGCGTGAAGCCGGGGTGCGACAACTAGAACGGGAACTGGGCAAGGTCGCGCGGAAGGTTGCACGAAAAATAGCCGCAGGAGAGGTCGAATCGCTTGACGTGGACGAAGGCAACGTCCGAGACCTGATCGGCCGTCCGACCGTTCATCCCGAGAGAGCGGCGGATTTTGACCAGGTAGGTGTCGTGACCGGCATGTACTACACACCTGCGGGCGGTGACATCATGTTCGTGGAGGCTTCGGTGATGGCCGGCAAGGATTCGTTGGTGCTCACGGGCCAACTCGGTGATGTGATGAAAGAGTCGGCACAGGCTGCCCTGTCGTACGCCAAGTCACATGCAGAAGAACTGGGCATCGCCGCCGACATGTTCTCCGGCAGGGATTTCCATATACACGTGCCAGCGGGAGCCATTCCCAAGGATGGGCCATCGGCAGGTGTAACGATGGCGACGGCCCTGGTGAGTCGAATGTCAGGTATTCCCGTGCGTCACGACGTCGCCATGACAGGCGAGGTGACACTCACCGGGCGCGTGCTTCCCATAGGCGGCGTGAAGGAAAAGGTGCTCGGAGCTTGTCGGGCCGGAATTACTACGGTCATACTGCCGAAGCAGAACATGCCTGACTTGGAAGACTTGAGTGAGGAAGAACGGTGCCGCATAACGGTGCATGCTGTCGAGAGTCTGGGTGACGTGTTCGATGTCGCTCTCAATGTTGCGCCCGAAACCAAGAGTGCGAGCGGGAGCGAGGAAGAGTCAGCGACCGATGTTGACTTCGCAGTCAGTCGTGGCTGAGGACGGCTACCATACAAGACTTCGGAGTAGAAGCTCGCATGTCCCATCCAATGATTCGGCCCTGCTGAGGTCTGCAGGGCCGCTGTCCCAAACGGCCTCCAACGCCAGATGTCCGAGCACGAGACTGATTGCGTGACGAGCCATCGACTCTGGATCGCATTCATCCCTGAAATACCCGGTTCCCTGCCCGTCGGAGATTGTGGCGGATACTCTGCGAGCTAGGCTGGCTGCGACTTTTTTTGCTATTTCGCGTGCAGGTCCTCCCTCCGCTGCGTCCAGCAGTAGGAGCCTAGCGATATGTGGTCGGTCGACCAGGTCGGTGTGGATCTGCTCTAGCTCTGCCCGTAGGAGACGTGTGGCTCGGCCCTCCAGATCGGCGGTCATCGAAGGAGCACAAACGTCACCCGCGTCGCCCTCCATGACGGATCTATAAAGCCCTGCCTTGGAGCTGAAATAGTAGAAAAGGAGTTGTTTGTTCACCCGGGCCCGGTCGGCGATCTCCTGGACTCGGGCGCCTGCATATCCGTGTTCCGCGAATTCAATCCGAGCGGCTTCCTGGATCCGGTCACTTCGGGTGGGCCCTGCGCGCCTAGGCATCTTTCAACCACCTGGTTGAAAGATCTAAGCTGTGGTTTGGCTGCTGCCAAGTCAAGTGGCGGTAATCGCTTGCACCGTACCTCGGATGGAGCCCAGCCACAAGGGATCGGACGACCAATAACCACTGAGTTCTCCGTCGTCGTTGGCCTGGCCCAGTATCGCTGCCTCCGGTGTCAATATCAGAACAGGATCCGTGGCAAATAGCTTCCGGAGCGCGCCAGGCTTGATGCTTCCCGCAACCGGAAGTGCCAAATCCGAAGTTGCGGCACCGATGATCCAGAGGTAGGTCTCAGTTTCGTCCGCCTGCCGCTTCCTCCAAATGGGCGTCAGGCCAGTCAGCACCCTGGAGTTCGCTATGCACAGCACCTGAGAGGCACGGACTGCCAGCCGCAGAGCCAGTTCTTGGAACGAGCGTTCGTTCCTAAAGGCGATCGTGGCGTTCTCGCCCGGTTGATTGTGGGTCGCGACTTGGGATTCGAGTAGATCGAGTTTTGCAGCCTCGCGCTCGGTGACCATCGCCAACAAAGCCGTGGCTCCAGTAGGTCGAAATACCTGAGGGCTATCCGAAACCTTTGCAGCAGCTCCCTTTGTGACCAGGCCGTTCAGGGCCTGGTAGCCATTAGCTCGCGCGACGCCAATTGCTTTGGAGAGTGAATACGCTGACGTTGGCCCTCGATCAAGGAGTGCAGAGTAGGCCAGCGACTCAGTTGGAGTGAATCCGAACGGAATGAGGTTGATGGGCATAGAAGTAGCACATACTACTACAATACGTCAGCAACGCAAAGGGGGTGCGGGCTTTGCTGCTAGCTGTACTCCAGCGACCAACGGGCCAGCTTGGCAATCAACGCGAGTCGAAAGGTCACGTCTACCTTTCTACTCTCTGGCGTTCGGACATCCGCCTCGAGTGGGAAGGCGTAGTCAGCCAAGCCCGATGCGCTTTTCGGTAAGGCGCGCAGGTTCTTGGGACTCCAAACACCGTGATCGTCGCAATCCTTGAGCAATCGGGCGAGGATTCTCACTGCAACCGGAGACTCCTCCAGCAGTCCGAGCCGCGCCAGGAGTTCCAGCCAGTGGAGTGCAAACGGGACGTCCTTGGCGTTGCCGGCACTGTCCGCTTGCAGTGGTTCTCCGAGCACCTGGAACGTTGGTTTGATGACTTTGCGGTCGATCTGGATTACGTATGCCCTCTTGGGCGCCGGTTTTGTTATGAATGTCCCCAATCTCTCAACAAAGCCGGCGCGCTCCCGCTGCAGTCGGGGGAGGTATGCCATTAGGGCTACTGAAAATGTGGTGGGGGGCCTGGCCTCCGGATGCAGGATATTTCGTGACCCTTTCCGCACGATCGGTTTCTCGGCCAGCTCGCTCCTCAGAAACTGCGAAATCTGGCTAAAGGTCCGGTGAGCGGACCCCCGGACTCGTGGATCCTCGTTCCTTCCAGCCTGGGCCAGCGCCGCGGTTACTCCCTCTCGCATGAGGTCACGCGACCAGTCGCCCAGATTCGGGTGCAGCTTGGTTTGCTTCTGGTATTCGAATAGAAGTGCCGGATCGTCATCGCGCGACAAGATTCGGTGAAACAGACGCTCGGCGAGTCGAAGTGCCCTTTCTGAGGCAGGCACACCCAACTCCAAGAGATGCCGATATTGCGCCACTGTCCCGACATCTTTGATACCCTGTGCCTTCGCTGGAGCAATTCCCAGGATGTTGCCGCTCCAGGACCCGTTCGTACGCTGTTTCTTTAGGGTCTGCTTAACAGCCTTTTGCTGGCCCACCTCCTGCTTCAGCGCCTCCGCGTCAGCCTCGGTGGCGGATCCCGGCGGCAAGATCTCATTTACGGTACGCCAGCGGATCGAGGCGCACGCGTTCTGGCGGATCCAGGTAACGGGGACGGTGTGTGATGTAGGCAGTTCCAGGGTAGTTCCTCGGCTCTGGGCAAGAGTCGGGCGTAGAGCGCGCGAGAAGTTACCGTCTTAGACCAGTTTCGGCCAGTGCCAGCGGCAAAACTGGCTCGCCTTGAAGGTTTTCGGCCCCGTCGCATCGGGCTTTCGCTATGCTGCCCAGTCGGCCAAACACAGCCTCGCTGGTCAGCACGACCCATTCGCCGTCGAGAAAATCCACGGCCTCCCCTTGGATTTGTTGAGCCCCGATCCAGCACGGAGGGTCCCGCAAAAGCAACCTACCGTTGTCCCTATCGCCTATCTCAAGGAAGAAGAGTTCCGTATAGGTTCTCACGACCAGCCTACTACCGTCCGGCGAAATAGCAGCGGCGGTGACCATGCGATCCAGTCTCCGTTCTTGCTCTATCTGCAGTGAGTCCGCGACGGTTAGGACAGCAGTTCCATCGGTGACGGAGGATGCCTGGACCCAGTAGATGTTGGCGTTGCGGTTCCGACCCTTTGTTATGAGTAGCAACCGGCCGTCCGGAGCAACGCCGAGTGCTTCCACGTCCCGAGGTCCATCGAGGTACCGTATGGTGACCACGTGCGCCACCTCCACCGACTCAGTCTCGCCGGGAAGCACCCTTTTGGGACTCGGTTCGCGGACGATATAGATCGCTGCTGACTCTCGCCGTTCGTCGTTGTCACCCGTATCAGCTATGAAAAGGCAATCGCCCATACCGACAATGGACGGGCAGTCCGCGATGGCCACGTCCTCCCAATCCACAGCGCTCGCGCCCAGCAAGCGAAATGCTCCCAAATCGGTGCCACTCATATCGGTGGCGTAGACTATCGGGTCGTCGCCGGAGTCGTTATGCGTCCAGAGAATGCCTGGATGCGCTCGGCTCACGGCTACGCCAGAGCTCTCCAATAGTCTCGCGGATGCGAAGACGCCCGTCTGCTCGAACGAGGGCGGTCTGCTTGATTGTGCTTCGCCAAACGACGCGGACATGCTGCCAAGTGCTAGAATGATCGCCCACGGAATCAAGCCCCTGCCGCGTGGCGAAGCGAAGAGGCGCAGCATTCTGGAATAGTATCAATGAGGTTGCCTGGGTGCGAGTGAGCCATCATTTTTCCACGCCATGACCGACACCTTATTGCAGCGCACGGTTACGACACTGCCCGACAAGGTGCAACTAGATGGACGCATCTTGTTTCTGGTCGATGATCCTGACCTAGTACGGCAACAGCTGGAAGGAACGGACCTGGAATGGCCGTCCGCTGCGGCACTGCGCGACAACATCTCAACCGACGAGATCACTCCGGCATATATCTGCTACTACTATGACGAAACACTAGGTGAGTTCCCCTATCTAGGGCTCAAGGCAGCAGACGAGTTCCCAATCAGTCGCGGCGCTGTCAAGCAGGGAGGTTTCGTCTGCTCGGTAAGCGGCAAAAGACGCGGCAAGGGATCGTCGCGAGAACAGTCACCGTATGCCGAAATGTCTGCGGGAATTCGGATCGTAATAGCCGAGAACATCGAAAGGATTTACCGCGAAAACTGCCAGAACCTAGGCGTCCTGACCAGCACCGATTTCTCCCTGATCGAACAGATCAGAGAGGGTCGTGCGATTCCGCTGTCGGAATTCACGAAGGGTGAAGGCGCGATAACCGCGGATGTTATTCGCCACGGCGGCCTCTTTCAGTACAACGTCGCCCGGCTTCAAGGAAGCATCCAGACGCCAGAGATCGGCACGTCGCATCGGCCGATGACTCTTGGTGAGAAGATCATTGCACGTCACTGGGTGAGCGATCTCGCACAGGGCACCGTTGGTGTACCTAATGTGGCCCCGGGAGACGAAGGCTTCGTGCGCACCGACATTCGGTTCAGCCACGAGTACGTAACTCCCATGGCGGCTATCTTCTGGGAAGAGTACGTGGGGTCAGATGTGCAGATCGTTGATCCCGAGTCGGTCTTCCTATTCCGCGATCACCTGACATTCCTGGAGATCGCGATGACGGAACAGCGCAAGGCACAGGGGTTGCTCGACGTGGCTTTGGAGTTAAAAGCAAAGCAAGAGGAATTCGCCGCGAAACAGGGAGTCAAGCTCTACGGAGAACTGCAGCGTTCGGCGAAAGACGCATCGGCCAGAGGGTCCGAGGCGATATGCCATTCGAAGATTCTCGAGCAGCACGCGCTGCCAGGCCACCTCATCATCGGCAGTGATTCACACACACCCCACGCCGGTGCCATCGGTTGTATCGCGTTCGGGGTTGGCACCACGGCGATTTTCAACTCCTGGCTAACCAAGGACGTAAGAATCAAGGTTCCTCCGTCAGTACTCATAAGAGTGGCGGGAACCAAGCCGCACAATGTGACTGCCAAGGACTTCATGCTGCAGATCCTGCGCCACCCTTATGTCAAGAACGGCAACGCTATCGGGAAGATCGTTGAATACGCTGGCGAGGCGGTTGAAGATCTCCCGGTGGACGAGCGGGCCACCATGACGAACATGGCGGCTGAAGTGGGAGCGTTTACGGGAATCGTACGACCCGACGAATCAGTGGTCGAGTTCTTGGCGCGCGAACGCAACCTGGATTCTGACGAGGTCCGGCGGTTGTTGCGTGAGTTGTACTCGGATGACGGCGCTGATTACGAAGAGATCATCGAGTTTGCCGCCTCCGAGCTGCGTCCCCTGGTGGCGCTACCGGGAGATCCGGGGAACGGTCTGTTCATTGAAGAACTGGGCGGGCCGATCAAAGTGGACATTGCATACGGGGGGTCATGTACTGCTGGGAAGAAGTCAGATATGGACATGTACGCACTCGTCTTCCAGCAGGCACGCGAAGGCGGTCAGAAAGTGCATCCCAACGTGCAATGCTTCATTCAGTGCGGCTCGCAGGAAGTGAAGAAGTACTGCGAAGACCAGGGGTATCTGGGACTATTCCGCGATGTAGGAGCTGAGTTCATTGAGCCTTCCTGCGGAGCCTGCATCAACGCTGGTCCGGGAGTATCGTATGATCGGGAAACTGTCACGGTGAGTGCGATCAACCGAAACTTCCCAGGTCGATCAGGTCCCGGCCAGCTGTACCTCGCGAGTCCCTATACCACTGCGGCCAGTGCCATCTCAGGTTACATCACAGGTTGGGAGTCAGAATAGCGAGGGGTGACACAAGGTCGGAACATCAGAACAGTGAGCTCAGGGAGTCGATCTGTCCCGGCGCGCCGTATCCAAAGTGACGGTTCTCGGGTTGCCGCTTCGCCTAAAAGCCGCAGCCGGATAGCGCCCGCTGGCGTTCCACAGGATCCAATCAGTCAGTCCCAGGTCTTCGACTGCATCAATCTCCGCCCTAACCTCCACTGCCGTATACCGAACCCGTCGAATAGAGAAGGACTGCAAAAACGGCCTGATCCTAGCTGCTTCTGGTACCTCTGAGGCGCGGCGTATGCCGTCAACCAGCGCGCGACGGACCACCTCGTACGGTTCAGCATTTGGCCAATCGAGCCCATATGCGCCACGGTAATAATGGCTGGGGTAGACCATCGGCAGTACCACATCAGCAAGTGTCAGCACGTCCTCCCAATACTGTCCGATTCCCAAGTCACCAGTTGCGCTGGTTGTGAGTCCAAATACGTCTAGCGTAAACGGCACGCCGAAGACCTGAATGCGGTCTCTAGCAAGTCGAAGGTTCCTTCTTATTCCGTCTCTTCTGGACTCTCCCGGTCGCCTTGCCGGGAACTTGGCACGTGCCAGCAACTCTGCAGGTTCATCGGGGAATCTCACGTAGTCAAACTGAATCTCGCGAAATCCCATGAGGATCGCCTCAGCCGCGATGTCGGCCGCGTAGATCCATACGGAATCCCGGTAGGCGTCGACCCATGCTGTTCCGAATCGATCCTTCCACAATCCCCCGGAAGTATCGCGCACCGCCCACTCCGGCCTGTGCTCAGCCAAGAGTGGGTCCTTGGCAACAAGGATGCGCGCGATCGGGTGGATCCCGTGGGCGCTCAATACAGCGAGACGCTCTCTCACGTCGCTTGCCCGTATCAGTCCGTTGGCTCCAATCGCAACGGCCGTTGGAACGCTTGATCGGTACGTCAGGTATCCGGTGCCGTCCTTCACATCGATCACGAAGGCGTTGATCTCCGTTGTGTCCGCCAGGGCGACGAGGTCATAGAATCGTTTCGATCCGAAGCCCCAGGCATTCATGTAGAGCCCCTTCACGACTGCAGGCGCGCGTCCTGGGGGGGGTGGTGGCAACTGGATCGAAGCCGGGTCTTCCGGGACGATTTCAGCGATGTAGTTGGGCCGAAGATCCCGCTGATACACGTCTGTCCATGTAATCTGCTCGCCAACCTGCGCATTGAGATTGCCGGTCAAGAACACCAGGAACGGAATTGACCAAATCTGCTTCATGAACTCATTCGTTGAACATCAATGTCTTGAACGTAAAGGAATAGCTCGAGACGCAACCTCGGCACGGCTGGACTCGTGACATCGCATGGCGGGCGCGTTCTAATTCCCACTTGGCACCACCCTCAATTCTACACGCCGGTTCTGGGCTCTGCCGTCTCTCGTAGTGTTGCTTGCTATCGGTTGGCTCGATCCGTACCCATTGGCTTCCATACGCTCCGGAGGCACTCCCTTCTGTGCCAAGTAAGCCATCACAGAACGAGCCCGCGCTAGCGACAGCGGATTGTTAATCGCGTCGGTTCCAGTTGCGTCCGTGTGACCTGCCACCTCGATATTCTCTTCCGGATATTCGAGCAATGACGCAGCCACCAGATCTAGGATCGCATAGGACTCCTGGGTCAGCCTGGATCGACTCGTCTCGAAGTTCACACCTCGCAGTACTAATGGGCCACGCTCACCTTGTTGGGTGACAAACTCTCCCGCCTCGATAACGAAGAGGACAGGGCAGCCGACCGCGTCGACCGGGTGTCCGGGAGCTGTGTTTGGACAGTTGTCGTAGGGGTCAGGAACGCCGTCCCCATCCGAATCTGTCAGCGCACAGCCTCGCTCGTCCACAGGTGTGTTCGGCGGTGTATTGGGGCACTGATCCACGCTGTCCAAGACACCGTCGAGGTCTCCGTCCGTGGGACAGCCCGTTTCGTCCACTGCGATACCAGCCGGCGTGTCGGGACAAACGTCCACGCCATCAAATACGCCGTCGGCGTCGGTGTCCATCGGGCATCCACTGCTGTCCACCTCGGCTCCCAACGGCGTGTCAGGACACTGGTCGAGTCCATCGAGTACACCGTCCTGGTCGGCATCCTTCGGGCATCCCGTGGCGTCTACCATGGCCCCGGCTGGAGTGTCAGGGCAAATGTCGACTCCATCGAAAACGCCGTCAGCGTCGGTGTCGGTTGGGCAGCCTCGCTCATCTACAGTCGCTCCAGTGGGCGTGCCTGGACAGACGTCTGGTCCGTCGAAGACTCCGTCTCGATCGCCGTCCATCGGACAACCTTGTTCGTCAACTGTTACTCCCTGCGGTGTCGCAGGACATAGATCGTGCTTGTCCGGCACTAGGTCGGCGTCGGCGTCTCGGGGTGGACCTCCGAAGGCGTAAACTGAGATCCCTGCTGACGCCCTGAGGTTGACCACTCGCAGTTTTCCGGCGGGAGCGAATGAGCCGCTGCCTTCGAGTCGCAGAGCTGCTCTGCCCCCCAGCGAGATCCGGTCGCCGACAATAGCGTTCAGCGCCCCTTCGTCGTTGTACACAGCCCCGCGGTAATACTGCCGCTCATAACCGGCGCCCAAGTAGAACGCGTTCCAAGAGGCCACGTGGCCATAGGCGACTAGATCTGCCGCGATTCGGGCAACCTTGACTCTATCGCCAGTCGACGACTGCTCCGTGACGGTGTAGTCACCATTCACCTCGAGTGCGAACACTCGGGAGAAGAAGAAACCGACCCGACCCCCGCCGCCGAACTGGCGTTCGAGGTTAAGGCTATCGTCGTACTGGGTCAGACTGCCTAGAATTCCCAGTTCCACTTGGCCGCCGCCACCTGTCTGTGCCAGTCCAGGTGCCGCTATCAGCCAGGTCAGGCCAGCCGCGAGTGTTGTCAGACGCATTCTGTGCACCCGTATCTCATTACATACGACAATTTAAGGCAAGTCACTTCTAGTGTCACTATAGATGTTGCTGCCATGCCCGAGCCCCCGAATTCGGTTTCAATAAAGACTCATATCGGATCAAGCTCTGCGGCAGACGTCACAATTGAGGAATTGGTGAGGAAATCAGACGGCTTGGCTCTCAGAACCCTCCGCACTGGTTGGGTTGTGGTGCAGGAATCGAGTGGCATCCGAAAGCTGCTGAGCCAGCTGCGACAACTCCGAGCCTCCCCTGATCAGTTCTTGAATGGCCTGCAATTGAGCTGTGGTTGCACCGGCTAGGTCGGCGGCTTCGCTGGCAGAAGATGCCGCTGCGGAGTGTGCCTCCTCCAGCATGCGATTGGTCTCTTCGGCGATGTCGAGATTGCCTTGGGGAAGTTCCACCATGCGTTCGCCCGCCCGTCTGGTGGCCTCGGCTACCTCTACAATGTGTCCCAGTGAGGCGCTCCACTGGCCCGAACTCTCGGTTAGCTCTGCCAATTGTCCACCGAGGTCCTCGAGCACGCGGGCTGCTCGGTCTATGGCCCTCCTCGTATCTTGAGCGCTGCCTCCCATCCTCCTGGCCGCTTCGGCGCTCTGTTCGGCGAGCTTTCTAACCTCGTCTGCTACCACCGCGAAGCCCTTTCCCTGCAACCCCGTGCGGGCGGCCTCTATCGTGGCGTTCAGTGCCAACAGGTTGGTCTGATTGGCAATACCGGCGATTGCCTCCGAGAACTCCGCAACGTCCTCCGCTGCCTCTTTGAGGTGCCCGACCTCCGCTACCCCAACTTCGATCGTGGTGCCCAGATGTCGCAGCTGTTCTACCGTCTTACCGCTGGCATCATGCAGTTCCATTGCTGTCTGTGATACAGTGCGGGTGGTGGTTTGAGTGTCTGTTCCAGCTCGCATGGTGCTGCTAATGCCGTCGACTAGACGCTCAATTGCCTTCACTGCCTGCTCTGTCCTGTCAGCTGCGCGTCGCGCTTCAGTTTCGGCTTGAGCCGCGTTTCGAGCCGCCGACTGCGCCGCATCTCTTATGCGTTCACTCGTGGTCGTCAACTGCTCCAAGTACAGAGCGGTACGCTCCGAGGACTGCACCAGCGGATCCACGGTGGAACTGAGACTCAGAGAAAGAGAGAGTTGAGGGGCGAGTAGGTTCAGCAGCAGTCCGTCGGCATTTCGGTACATCGTGGGATCAGAGTGGCGTACGCTCCAAGCCCCCACCAGCCCCCCCGATTGGTAAAGGGGAACCAGGATCTCCGACCCCGGCACTTCACCCTCCGGCAGTACCATGTCTCCGTGGTTGATGGCGCTCTCGACCACCGGAGCACCTCTACGGATGGCCTCGCCGATCATACCGGCGCTGGCTGAAAATCGGAGGCCGTGTGCGCCGCCTGTATCAGTGAGGATCTCCATCTCATTGTGGGCCGTATCGTAACGAGCGAACCCCATGTTCTCCCACGGCACCAACCGCGCTGTGAGTTCCTTGACCTGCTCGAAGGCTCGCTGGATGTTGGCCTCTGCCGCCACGGCTCCCGCCAAACCTTGCGCCAACCGCAGTTCGTCAGCACGAACTCCGGCCTGGATGACCCAGTAGACTAGCCAACCCACTCCGAGGAAAGCCGTCGCTACTGCAAGGGTTGGGATGAGAGGTGCCTCGGCCGTCAGCAGCCCGACCCACGCTATTGCCAACGCACTGCCCGCCAGGGACATGACCGCTTCCCACCTCAGGGTCAGCTTTGCGTCCACCCAGGCCACGGAGCCAGACAGCGCAAGCTCGAAATAGTAGGTAACGTTGACGACCACTGGTACTGAGATGATGGCCAGGCCTAGAGGAAGCAGGTTGTCTACGCTCACCGCCGTTGCACCGGTGGCACCATCGAGCGCGGCATATGCCAGGCCCACCGCGCCCACTGCCAGAGCTAGATGCCCCGCAAGTGATAGGGCGTCGGTGATCCGTTGACGCCGCAGCGCTATCTCGCCGGCGAGCATTCCCGCGCTCACTATAAACACCGCGAACTCCCATCCACGGAGTAGGAGCGCGGCTAGGGCGACCCCTGTTACGAAAGAGGCCACGCCTCTACCTGGGAGTGAAACTGCGAACCGGCGACTAGCTGCTGCTGCTGTGCCCATGACGACGAGTTCGAGCGAGAACGCGTCGCCGCGTAGCTCGGGCCGTGTCAGAAAGCTGACAACAGCGGCGGCGAAGAAAGCCAGCCCGCCAAGTTCGACGGCGAGGCGGACATAGCCGGATCGGGTTGACGTCTTCTTGTTAGTAGCCACGTTTCGGATATGCTCGGTTGCCTTGTAGGCGGCAGCAATGTTGTATTGTGGGCGCAAAACTTCAAGCGGCATACAATATCGCTGTTTGGCTCCGCCGATGCGTGAGCCGCCGCCGTAATGACCAACCACTCGTTCGGAGGCCCAATGCAGGCCGGAATTCAGTATTGCGTTGTCTGAAACTACGAACCACGGGCCACCAGTCTGGCGGCCGAGATTGAAGATGCCTACCCGGAGGTGGAGGTGCGGCTGATCGAGGCTTCGGGAGGATTGTTCGAAGTGACGGTTGATGGGGAATTGATATTCTCGAAGCAGGAGCTAGGTCGGCACGCTGAGCCAGGAGAAGTGTTGAGGTTGATCCGGGAGCGATACAACTAGGAAGGATGGAGCCGCGACCATGACGGGCGCCTATGGGGCCTATTCGGGTTCCGTTCGCCTTGCAGTCTCCACTGGAGGCGGCGACGCACCGGGACTGAACGCAGTAATCAGGGCGGTTGTCCTGGGAGGCTTGAATCGGGGTTGGGAGGTCTTGGGGGTACGGAGGGGGTTTGGGGGACTATTGGGAGACGCCCGAATCGTGCCGCTCGACCGTGAAAGCGTGCGAGGTCTGACCAATGTTGGCGGAACCATCTTGGGAACGACAAATCGGGGCAACCCGTTCCGGTGGCCCAGTCTCAACACGGCTGGCAGCTGGGAGGAGTCAGACCGCTCGGATGAGTTGATTGACAAGGCGAGACTCCTGGGAATCAAGGCGCTGATAGCCGTGGGCGGTGACGGCACGTTGAAGATCGCGGCGGACCTGGCCGAGAAGGGGCTTCCAGTCGTGGGCGTCCCCAAGACGATCGATAACGATGTCGGAGGCACTTGGACTACCTTTGGTTTCGACACGGCGGTGAACACCGCGACGGATGCGATAGACAAGATCGTTTCGACGGCCGAGAGTCACGAGCGCGTGCTGGTTGTGGAGGTGATGGGGCGCTACGCCGGCTGGATAGCCTTGCATGCCGGGCTGGCCGGAAGCGCACACGTGATACTCGTTCCGGAAATCCCGTTCGATCTCGATGCGGTCTGCGACAAAGTCCGCCAAAGGGAGGCGCTGGGTCGTCATTACAGCGTTGTGATAGCTGCCGAGGGAGCGACTCCGAAAGGTGGATCGGCGGTGGTGCAGGCCGAGGCTGCAGTTGGAGGTACCGAGAGACTCGGGGGTGTCTGTGATCTCGTTGCCGATTATGTGCAGCGGAATACGGGCAAGGAGACTCGCACCGTCACGTTGGGGCATCTCCAAAGAGGTGGTTCGCCAACGACCTTCGACCGTTTGCTCGCGCTGAGGTTTGGGGCGGCGGCCGTCAGAGCCGTAGAGGAAGGCAGGCTGGGACACATGGTCGCGTTCGATCCGCCCAACGTCATCACCGTATCACTTGACGAAGCCCTGGCAGGACCACACGTGGTGCCTCTGGATTGTGATCAGATACGCACAGCGCGGGAGTTGGGTATCAGTCTGGGAGACTAGACTCTCGCGGCTGCCTCCTGCCTAGAGACTTTCAATTCTCCCTCCGTCTTCGCAACCCAAACGGCGCACGTTGTATCGCCGGTGACATTCACCGCCGTGCGCGTCATGTCGAGGATCCGCTCGACACCCACGACTAGCGCGATCCCTTCCAGAGGGATTCCCAATTGGTTCAAGACTATCGTCAAGGTGACCATTCCGATTCCAGGAACGCCGGCAGCACCGATGGATGCCAGGGTCGCTGTTAGCACGACGGTCAGCAGATCACCTAGCCCGAGGTCTATTCCGAATACCTGTGCGATGAATATGGTGCTGACGCCCTGGTAGATGGCGGTTCCGTTCATGTTGACGGTTGCCCCGAGGGGCAGTACGAACGCCGCAACGTCGTTGGATACACCCAGGTCCTCCTCCGACACCTGGATGTTTATTGGCAGCGTGGCATTGCTCGATGATGTAGAGAAAGCGAACAGCATCACTTCGTAATACTTCTTGAAGAAGAATAGCGGAGACATGCCCGATATCCGCAGCGAGATCGGATATGCGATGAGCACGAACAGAACCATCGTGCCGATGGTCACGACCACATACTTCAACAGCGTCAGCAACACTCCGTAGCCAAACTGGGCAGATACGGCGGCGATTAGTGCAAAGACGCCGTAGGGAGCGACCTTCATCACCATCTTGACGAGCACTATCATCGCGTCATTCACGGCGATGAGGAGATCGAGTACAGTCGTTCGCTGGTTCCCGGGGAGAATGGTGAGCGCGATACCGAAGAGAATGGCAAAGAAGATTATTTGCAGGAAGTTTGTATCCGCCATCGCCCGGAACGGATTCCTCGGGATGATCCTGACCAGTAGGTCCGCAATCGAGGGTTCTTCACCGACACGTTCGATTTGCTCTGCCGTGACTCCGGCGTAGTCGGACAACATCTGAGCTTTGACTTCTTCGTCCATTCCTGCGCCAGGGTTGAATGTCTTTCCTGCTGCCAGCCCGAACCCTACCGCAACGGCGGTGAGGACTACGTAGTACCCGATCGTCTTGATCCCAATGCGTCCGAGCTTGCGCAGGTCACCCAAGCTGGCGGTGCCTACAATGAGCGATGCCATCACCAACGGAACGACAATCATTATCAGGAGATTGATAAAAGCGTCGCCGATGGGCTTGATCAGGAGGGCAACGTCACCCAAGAGTGGGCCTAGGATAGCGCCCAGGATTAGGCCCAGCAGGATCTTGGTGTGGAGCTGCATGCCTTTGTGTGGTTTGTTTGCTGACGTCACGCCAGGTTCCTTTGCGGTTTGGTCGGATGCAATCTACATGCACGCTCCAGCCGTGCCACTGCTGAACCGTGACACCGGTCCTGTGCAATCAAGCGTTAAGTTGAGTCAATGACTTCGCATTCACCACTGAGAGACCACTACCTGCCACCGGATCCCGAGGCTTATCGGAGAGCGGAGCCGGCAACAGGTCGGGTGATAGTCATCGCCCCCACGAGAGCGGCCTGCGAGACTATCGAACTTGCCATGCAGCTCGATATTGCCACCGTTCTCGAGCGGGAGCATGGAGATGAAATCCGCGACTTGGCGCGGAGAGGTTTGGGTTTTGGTGTCATGGCAGGTACGGGAACAGGGAAAACACTCTCGATTCGCACCATCGCGTCCGAGATTCTCCAATCATCTCTCAGGGTGGGTGTGGTAAACCGTGAACGGGAAGCCACACCTGAGACGCCGTGTTGGAACGTTGTCATAGTCACCACGGGCATTGCCCGCCGCTGGTTCCAGGACGAATTGATCGACTCGAACGACACCCTGGTAGTGGATGAGATTCACCAGACATCAGCAGAACTCGAGTTGTGCCTGGCTCTTGGGAAGCGCATTGGATGCCGATTCATCTGGCTGTCCGCAACGGTTGACCCTTCTTTCTATGCTGCCTACCTGAGTTCCGCCAGCGTGTTGCAGACGTCGGTCTTCGATCCTGCGCTGGCGGCTGTTGTTGAGTGCCGCAAAGAACGGCCGCCGGAATTCTTCGACGTCCGATTCATTCGCCGTGTCATCAAGGAAAAACGGGGAGCTGCGGTATTCCTGCCGACACGAGCCGAGGTCGAGCAGCTGGCCGGTGAAATCGGATGGCAATGGGAGCGCCTTAACACCGCATTCTACCACGGAGGTGAGCCGATCCGTGTGATTCGACCGTTTCTCGAAGGGACTGCAAAGAAACCTTTCGTCTTGGCTATGACGCAGGCCGGTCAGTCAGCTTTGAACATCCAGGGTTTGGATACGGTCGTGATCTACGACGCCTGTTACAACAATGTGATCGATCGGGGTCGAAATGTTCTCACTCGACAATATCTGGGAGCCAACGAGATTCTGCAGATGGCTGGTCGCGTGCATGGCCGTGTTCCAAAAGGTGAGGTGTATTTGCTCACTGACCGAGACATCGATTTCCACTCGCTGGAGGCCACTCCTCCCGATTTCCAGCTCGCCGGTGACAGCGAAAGAGTAGCCTTGACGGCAGCTGCGATCGGGGTCGATCTGAGTGAGCTGGACCTCCCCGTCCCCCTGGATCGGCGGGCCTACGCAGATTCAGTGGCGCGGATGACCGAAAGAGGGATCGTGAGGGAAGGTCGGCTGACCCCGTACGGACGGGACGTGGAGGCACTTCCGGTTGACCGGGCGTGGGGTGAGTTGCTGGTTCACGCCGAACGCGGACTTCAGCCGTACCTCGCGGTGGCGGCCAACATAGACTCCTTGCACCGAATGACGAGAGAGGAACCAGATCTCCGTGACCTCGTGGTTCACGGTAGCGACCATCTGACCGGGTACAACGTATTCGCGGAGGCCGTGAACCAATGTGGTTACGTAGGTCAGGTCTATGGCCTGCCGCGTCACCTGTTCGTGGAGGAGATCGACGACTGGGCCGAACGTCGCGGAGTGTTGGTCAAGGCGTTGGAAGACATTGCGCTTGGGGCCGCGTCAGTGATGCGGACGCTGGAGCTGCCACTCCCCGGTCGCTTTCCAAATGTGGACAAGACGACCGTGAATGGCTTCAAGGACTTGGTCGCGCGGGTGATGCCGTTTGATCTGGCTCTGGATGAGGAGACCGCCAATGGCGACAGAGTGCGGCTCTCCCAATCATCGGTCTGCAATCCACACTTAGCCGTGGCTGGGAGGCTTTCGTACTTCGCCGATCGATTCGGAGTGCCGCGCGCTGCGATCGAAGGTACGAACATTCCGTTGCGTCTGGTCCAACGTTATGCGAGCCGCGGGGACCCCGCGGTGGAGTATCGTGCCGGTAACCGGAAGACAGGCTTGGTAGTGACGAAGAAGACGTTGTACTTCGGATTCGAGCTGAGTTCGGAGCGGTCCTGGCTGTCCGGCAAGATTCCCCAGCAGCTGACGGAACAGGCGCGGGACGTTCTGGCCGAGGCGCTTGTGACAGGAATGACTCCGCACCCGGCCCAGCAGCGGGTCTTGCGCACAACACGACGATTGGATGACTACTGGCAACGCTCCGGCGGAACGCTGCAGCAACTCAAACCTGGGGCAGCAGCGAATCGAATGAGGGCGCAGTTGGATGATGTGCAGAGCTGGGAGAGTTTTCTGGAGACCCCGCTCGAGCTGGACATCCAGGACTTAGTCAATGACGACGTTCGGAGGGACCTGGACTTGCTTCCCACGTCGGTGCACGTCCTCGGTGATAGGCTGCCCTTGAGCTATGAAATGGACGGCAGTACTCCGGTGGTGCGGCTGCGGATTCGGGAAGGCCAAGCGCGGCGGCTCAAAGAACGGGATCTGCCTACGCTAGACCGACCCCTCCGCTTCACTGTCACCCGCGGCAAAAAGGAAGTGCTGCGGGCGGGCACGGTGGCGGAACTCCACCGTCGGCTCAAAGCGCTCTCCGCCCACGGTCAGAGAAAGCCAAAACGGCGCCGGCGATCTCGCCGCGGTCGCTAGCTCTTCGGTTCTGTGAGGGACAGAAGACCCAACCAGGCGGCCGCGTAGGCTCCCTGCAACTCCTCGGTATCTGCACCCCCCAACAGCTGTAGCCCCATTCCGTCGATTACGGCAACCATCAGACTGCCGACCTCAGTGGGCGAAACCGTCGGCCTCAGTCCCATGTCCTCCTCCAAGAGCCGCAGCAGTGCGGTGCCCACGGAGTTGCGGAATTCCCCCAGTACGTTATTGGCTGATTGGTCAATTAAGGATTCCCTCGCACCCAGTAACGTGAGCCAGCCTTTCAACGTGCCGTCCCTTGACTCTTCGGTCAATAATGCCCAAGATCGATCGATTGCTTCTCCCGGCGACTCGGCCTCGAAGGCGGCTGACCAGTGCTCAATTCGAGACTTGGTGAGGTGTTCGGTTACCGCTGTGAGTAGGCCCTTCTTGGTCTTGAAGTGATAGTGGACAAGGCCCTTTGCGGACCCCGCTGCCTTTGCCACTCCCTCGACAGTGACCACATTTGCACCCTTTTTCCTCACCAATTCCTCCGCGCACTTGAGGATCTTGGCCCGTGCTTCAACCCCGTCTCGTGCCATGGACGCCTCCTGACTGGTCGGACGGTTAATATACGCTCGCCCGCCGGAGGTTCCAATGTTGACCGCACAGTCAGTTGCGACGGTG
>JBDGZZ010000039.1:0-28549 GCA_039588335.1 Gemmatimonadota bacterium
ACTTGGTGTAATCAATTCTGGGGAGAGTAAGCGCGGCTACGATTCCAACGATCACTACTACCAAGACCATCTCGATCAACGTGAAACCGTCGCGGGTCAGTTTGTGCAAGCGTGAGCGGGGATCTGGCATGAGTTACCTCGTGGTGCGGATCATCACTCCGTCGTGTGAGGACGGGCCGGTGCTCATCAGCACGTCGCCCGGCTCACTGCGCCAACGTAACATCTGCTACCTCTCTTGGACATGGCCGTCTCTTAGCTCCGTGAGGCACCAAGATACCGAACATGTACCGAAAGAGCCGCCGATCCCGCATCCTATGCCAGACTCTCGTGAACCTCCCCCGACCCCCAATGCCTCCGATGATGGCAGTCCTTGCTACATCCGGTTGCGCTCGTATAGTAAGTTCCTCGGCGAGAACAACCATTCGTACGATCGCGTGAACGGGTTGCCTTTGTTCACCGTAGGGTGCGTCTTCTCCGACATCATCACGGCCTTGATCCTCACGCCCGTTATGTCGTCAAAGTCATTCGTGGTATCGGCGTCCTTTATGTTCACTTCATCGGCTTCGTCGCCATCCACGAACAGTAGGGTCACCTCAAAGGACTTGACGCCGTACGCGATCGTCTCGCCCGCCGGCGTGCCGTCCATATTCAAGGTCTCTGCTCTCTTGAGTTCGGTTCCGTCCAAGTAATAGATGACGGGTCCCAGCCGTTGTACGAACGTGCTGTAACGGTCTAGCAGCAGTCCGCCCGTCAAGCCAGCTGTGTAGTGCAGAATCTCGGCTACATCGGTGAACCCGATGGCTGTCGTAGCCCCGTAATCGGCCAAGCTCTGTACCAGAATCAGCCGCCTCTCGTCGTTGACCTGTAAGCGGGCCAGATCTCCAACTTCTATGTCAAACGTGCCGTCGGCCGCTTTGTTGAGATTCACGCACCGAGCACCACACGTGCCCCCTGCTGCAAGTGGGTTGTTGGTGCCGGCTGGCGGGTCGAGATCATAAGGAGGAGTCTCCGCCGGTATGAACGGCACTCGCAAGATCACGATCGTGTCACCCCAGACTGCCAAGCTCCCGAACGAGACAGTGCTCGCCAGTGAGACGCCGGTAGACTGGAAATCTCGCTCGAGCGACATCTCCAAGTACCGGGCGTCGCGGTAGACATCCTCACGGATCTCGTTCCCAGCCAGGTTACGCCACAGCCCGACCGCGAAAGACAGTGCGCCAGAGAGGACAACGATTCCCACAGTCAATGAGATGATAAGCTCAATGAGGGTGAACCCTCGGCTGCCATTGTTCGATGCGGACATCACGCTGACCTCCTATGTCCCGGCTGCGAAGAAGGCGAGGGTTACGAGCTCAATTGGCTTGATGGCCCGCGGATAATCTACCGTGACGGTGACCTGCTTCAGGTTGCTACTCACGTTCTCGACTTTTACCGCCCTGGTGTATCCTCCCCGGGCGTCCGGCTGTCCCTCACGGTCCAGCGTGACGGCCGATTCGGATTCCAGGTCCCCCGGGTCTTGGGCCCTGATGGCCTCCATGTGTGCACGTCCAATTGCCACCGCGGTCGATCGATCCGAAGCACTCGTTTGAGCTCTCAACACCTCGGCGCCTGTCCGAGACAGCGCGAGGACACCAGCCGAGAACAGGGTTATCGCAACGATTACCGAAATCAAACTGAAGCCAGCTTCTCTGTTCATTGCCAGGTTCCTCCAACGAATGACCATGCCTGAAACGAGCCGGCACCAGTGATTGACACGGCTGAAACAGCATTGGGGTTGTCTTTGTGCACCAGGTATATGGTTCCTCTTGAGCCAAACGGGACTGTGATACCGCGTGCGCTGAACTCCACGGTGTTGCCGGTCAGGGTGATGGCTCCGGCGGCGGAGTCTCCCGGGAGCGCGCTGGCACTGCCGCGCCCGTATGTCAGTGCGCCCGGCAACGTCACCGTTCCACGTGCTCCCAAAGCGCCTGATTCCGCGGCCGTCAGCGAAAACGCCCCGTCTCGGTCGTCATCCAGGTAGCCGGTGTACGAGTTGTTGCCGGCATCGAAGATGATGCGAGCGCTCTTCTTGGTGGCCAGTGCCCGAGTCCGAGCAACCTCGAGGTCGCGAACCAGCTGTTGCGCCGACATTCGTACTTTGCGACCCGGTGTGACTCTCATCCGAGGTATCGTTATGGCAAACAGTACTCCCATCATGGTCAGCACGAAGAGCATCTCGATCAACGTGAAACCTCTTCGCGCTGCTGAGCTAGTTACCATGACGTATCCTCCCATATTCGATTCATAATCGCCGCTTAATAGGCAGGCCTGAAGGCCGTTTGAATCACGTTCCCAACGACGGGCGTACCAGGTGGCAGGTTGGCCGGATCCTCGAACCTGGTGTCGAACATCCAGTTACGGCTCGGCGCTGTGTAGTAGCTGCCGTAGCTCCACGGGGCGGTTGCCATGACACTAGTAGAGAGCGAAACGAGCGACCCGCGGTACGTGGCCGTCTTGCCACTCCATCTCTCAATGAAGCGCGGGTAGTTCTCGAGACCTCCGCCGTACGGATTGGCTCCACAAACGAACCAGTCACAGGCAGTCGCTGAGTGACCTGCGAGAATCGCGATGTTGTACTCGGTGTCGGACGCGTTCGTGAGACCAGGACTGGCATGGGCGGCATCGGTCCACGCGTTCGAAAGGAGATTGATCGCGTCACCCACCATCGCCGAGGGTTGCCACGCGCCGGTGTTGTAATCCCCCTGTATGTAGAATGGGTGGTCCGTCGCAATAGTGATCGGGTTCAGCAGGTTTGCCCCGTTGACCAACCGCAAGATCGGATAGACCCCGTCCCCCGACGGATCGTATACGGCGCCGCCGGTGAACGTGACGTAGAAGATTTGAGTCTCCCGAGCAGCAACGCTGCCAGCTACCCAGGCGAACAGCTGTGCCATGTCGACTTGGAACACGTCCGCCATCCGTGTCTCACGGCCTTCGTAGAACGCTTCCCACTGCCAGTTGAAGATGACCTGACACTCAGCGTTCGACGGTACAGCCTCTCCGCCGTCGCGGACCGACGTCATCGACTGACAGAGATTCGTTCCGCTGTTGTTGAGCGTGTTGAGATCGACGTCGACGTACCAGTCGGCCTTCCACGCAAACTTGGCTTTCTTGACCAAACTCACATCACCCGCTTGACGTGGCTGCATGAGGACGATCGGGGGCATTCCAGTCGGCAGCGGGACGCTCAGCGTATCGACACCATATGCGTTCGTCTTGACACGGTTGTCGAACTTGGCGTCGCTCTCCGCCCTGAAGGCAGCCGGATCAGGAATGGTGCGACTGTCAAAGTCCAGCGGAATCTCGTTCCCGCTTGCGTCATTCACGTAAACGCCGTTGTAAACGTTGTTCGCATCCTTGCGGTCGTGGATCAGCATGTTCGGTGTCGTGATCGCGTCACGATACCAGGCGTTCTTGGAGCTCGCGTAGATGTTGCCGTTCGAGTGCACCCACCCGGCGAACTCCATCGGGGGTCCGTTAGTCACTTCCAGATCCTGTTCGAAGAACACACCGAACTGGAAGATCGGGATTGCCTGAGCCTTAGCTGAAACGACAACGGCACTGTTGTTGTAGCCTTGATCGGTTACATCGGAGTGGATCTCGACGCGTTGAGTCAAGGAATACAGACCGGCAAAGGCTCCGTCGGTGACACGCTCGACCACCACACCACCCACTTTCTTGACCGAGAACCCACCGAACGAGAATCCCGGTAGCGACGGAGGCGTGACCGAGGCCAACTCGATCGAGTCCAGCGCGGCATCTTCCAGTGCGTCATGGAGCTGAGACATGATGGCTTCGGCACCTGCCTCCGCAGCGTAGAACACCTTCGAATTGCGATAATCCAACTCCGCCGCTCTGACCGCTCCCACGGCTCCGGTGACCGACGCGGCCACCACCACCGTGACGAGCATCATGACGAGTAGAGTTGCTACTAGCGCGAACCCTTTCCTGTTGTCCATAACAAGCCTCCAGTGTGTCTCCGACTCCGGTGCGCCGCTTGTGCACATCACGGGTACAGCACCAGCCCTCCGTCACGCGAGAACGGCTTAGCTATAAAACCCGGAGCGGTGGCCCCTATGTGAGTCGAAACGACTTCGGTTGGACCCGCCATAAAGTTGCCTCCGGGAGCCCGGCTGCCATCGCCCGTCCAGGCGAGGACCCGTGGCTTTGCGTCCCGCGGTTACCCGCGGTTTGCCTTTTTCGTCCGGCAACGCTGCCTGCAACTGCCAGCTATGACCCATAGGGCAACGCCGGTGCCACAAGTCGCGGCTCCAGGCTTGACCTGCTAAGTCATTGTACGATGGTATTTTAGATTCG
Organism: Gemmatimonadota bacterium; assembly: GCA_039588335.1. Classification (GTDB taxonomy): domain Bacteria; phylum Gemmatimonadota; class Gemmatimonadetes; order Gemmatimonadales; family GWC2-71-9. The sequence goes on from JBDGZZ010000039.1 coordinate 4,357, forward strand.
GGGACCGTGCCAATCTGTGCCCTAGATCACATAACCCTTGGGCCTAACTTGCGAATGGCTATGCTTTCTGCACGTGGCGCCAATGGGGCGGTTGTTGCGACGTTGCCACACCCCCCTCCGGACCGCTGGGTGCGGGTGCAACCCTCCGGCAGGACCGAGCATCTAAGCTAGTGGTTGCAGATTTATCGGATGCCGGCTGAAACATGGCCGCCGGCTTCGCGTAGTGATTGTAGAGGTGATACTGCGGCGTGTTGGGCAGCTTGCCGCCAGGCAAGCTTACTCGTCGGGAGGGGACGAGCGGGACCATGCAAATGCCCGGCCCAACACGTCGCGGTTTTTCTTTTCCCCAGATTCCCCGGCTAGAAAATCAACGCGCCTGAGCGAACACGCGCTCCAGCTGGTCTATCTGCTGTACGACAGACGCCATGGCCGATCCGCCGGCCGTCGCCCGGCGCTCCACCGAGTCGTGCCAACCTCCCAACCCAGCTATCAGCCGCGGCAGCGCCTGGTGAATCGTAGATGCCGCCTCGGAAGGCACGCCCGTCAGATTTACCGACAGGGACTCAGCGGTCCGGACCAGGTTGCCCACCAGGGCGTGTGCTTCGCGGAATGGCACGCCTTCGGCCACTAGTTGATCGGCCAGATCTGTGGCCAGCATCGTCTGATCGAGGGCAGCAGCCATGTTCTCGCTGATCGGCTCCATCTCCTTGACGGCGCCGCTGATCGCAGGGAGGGTAAGCAATACAGTGTCAACGGCATCGAACAGGAAACTCTTGTCTTCCTGAAGATCCTTGCTGTACCCGGCCGGAAGCCCACGCATGACGGAGAGCATGCCCACCAAGTCGCCGAGTACTCGGGAAGACTTGGCTCGAGCCAGCTCCAGAACATCGGGATTGCGTTTCTGGGGCATCAGACTGGATCCGGTGCAGTAGCCATCCGACAGGCGAATGAACCCATATTCGGCGGACGAATAGGTGAGGAGTTCAGCGGCTAGACGTGACACATGCGTGGCCACGAGCCCCAACACGAATAGAATCTCGGCCACGAAATCCCGGCTTCCGGTGGCGTCCAGTCCGTTGGGGCTAAGTCGCTGGAAGCCAAGTGCCTCCTTCAACTGGGCACGATCGACCGGGACCCCTGACCCCGCCAACGCCCCGGAACCCAGCGGCAGCTCTGCCAGTCGCTCCACCGCGTCTTCCAGCCGCGAACGGTCCCGTGCTATGGGCCAGGCATGCGCCAACAGCACATAGGCCCATCGAACCGGCTGTGCCCGCTGGCCGTGGGTGTACCCGGGCAACAGGTGATCGACACCGCTTCGGGCCTGCGACACCAAAGCCCGGCCCAGCTCGACCAATTCTTCATCGATCGCCTGCCCCACGTCCATACACCAGAGCCGCAGGTCTGTCATTACCTGATCGTTGCGGGACCTCCCCGTGTTTAGCTTCCCCGCAACGTCGCCGGCCTCATCGTACAACAAACGCTCCACCAAAGTGTGGACGTCTTCGTCTCCCGCAGCCTCACCCTCTCCGCCCTCGAGCCGCAGGGCGACCCGGTCCAGACCCTCCAGGAGTTCTTTCTCCTCCGATCGGTCAATGACCGCCGAATTCGCCAATGCCGAGACCCACGCCTTGGCCCCCCGCACATCGTACGGCCACAAACGATGGTCTACAGGAAGACTCTCATTCAGCTTGACCAGAGCCTCCTGACTCCCGGACCTAAACCGCCCACCCCACAGTTGATGCCGCTCCATCGCCCCTCGGCTTCCCGATTGGCCGCCCAAGACGCCAGTCTTACGCCGTTTCTCGCAGCGGCGCGGGTCCTGTCGTCGCGGCGTCGATGTGTCCAGCCAGATCCGTCGGCCGGCTGGTCACCTGAGACGCGATTTTCAAGGGCAGACCGAAGAGGTTTATGAAGCCGGTGGCGTCAGCTTGGTCGTACACATCATCGGCCTCAAACGTTACGTGTTGGCTCGAATACAGCGAGTACGGACTCGTGCGGGTCAAGACCGTAGCTACCCCCTTCAACAGCCGAACCCGGACCGTCCCCTCGACTCGCTGCTGCGTCACATCAACCAGAGCATCGAGCGCCTCTCGCTCGGTGGACCACCAACGACCTTCGTAAACCAGGTCTGCGTAACGTGACGCCAGCGTGTCTTTGAGATCCAGAGTGCGCCGGTCGAGGACAAGCTGCTCGAGCGCCCGGTGCGCACCACGCAACACGGTGCCGGCCGGAGTTTCATAGACCCCGCGCGACTTCATTCCCACCAGCCGGTCTTCCACTACATCCTCACGGCCCACTCCGTGTCTGCCCGCCATGTGGTTCAACTGCTCAACCAGCTCGGCCGGTCCCAGGTAAGAGCCATCGAGACTCACTGGCACTCCCTGGTGGAACTCGATGGCTATTTCATCGGGCGCGTCGGGCGCGGCGGCCGGGTCCGTCGTCATGAGGAAGAGATCGGCCGGGGGTGCCACACCCGGATCTTCCAGGATACCTCCCTCGTGCGAGCAGTGCCACAGGTTTCGGTCGCGGCTGTACGGCTTGGCCTCAGTCACCGCCACGGGAATTCCCTTGTTGGCGAGGTATGAAATGAGATCCTCGCGGCCGCGAAACTGCCATTCGCGCCACGGGGCAATAACCGACATCTCCGGCGCCAGCGCCTGATAGGTGAGTTCGAATCTGACCTGATCGTTGCCCTTCCCCGTGCATCCGTGCGCTAGAGCCGTTGCCCCGGCTGACTGCGCTGCAGCAACCTGTCCGGCCGCGATGGTGGGGCGCGCTATAGCCGTTCCCAGCAAATAACTGCGGGCATACACGGCACCCGCCTTGAGCGTGGGAAACACGAAGTCGGTGACGAACTGCTCTCGCAGGTCATCCACGACGCAACCCACGGCTCCCGAACGTGTAGCCTTCTCCTCGAGACCCGCAAGGTCACCGCTGCCCTGACCTACGTCAGCCGCGTAACAGAGGACTTCCGCATCGTACGTCTCTCGCAACCACGGGACGATCGCCGATGTGTCCAATCCACCCGAATAGGCGAGAACCACGAGCTGGCCCATCTGACACTCCTACTGACTATACAATGGAATGCATAAATATACGGCAGTACGCTTGCAGTCAAGTGGTGAGGCCAGCCAGATCCTTCAGCTTCTTGGACAGAGTGCGACGTGCAGTTTCCGATCGAGCCACGATCAGAATGGTGTCATCACCGGCGATCGTACCGATCACCTCATCCCAACCCTGGCGGTCCAATGCGCTCCCAACCGCATTGGCACTGCCTGCCGGAGTTCGGACTACCAGAAGGTTGCCAACCCCGTCAACCGAGACCAGTAGCGTTGACAGCAGCTGCTCCAAGTGAGGACGCAGCACGTCGCCTTCCAGTGGAGGAGCATAGTGCGAACTGCCGTCCGGACCGGTCACCTTGGCCAGCTGTAGTTCGTGAACGTCCCTCGACAGCGTAGCCTGGGTCACGCGGATGCCTTGGGCCGCTAGAAGCTCGCGCAGCTCTTCCTGACTGTGGATCTGTTGGCTGCGGACGAGCCTGAGAATCGTGGCATGTCTTTGGGTCTTCATGGCGGCTCCAATCTAACCGCCACGGAACGCCGTCGCAGTCACCTCGGGGCCCAATTCCACTTCGCAGAGTGAACCAAGCGTCCCGCCACGTACGTCGATCTGATCGCGGCCGATCCAGCCGCTAGCACCGAGCTCGCCAATGGCCCCTCCGCTGCCGAGGTTGACGGCTCAGCTTCCAGCACGCACAGGTCGGCCCACTTTCCCGGCTCCAGCGACCCGAACTCATCCTGCTTCCCCAGCGCTTTGGCGCCACCGACTGTCAGCATCCTGATCGCCTCAGCTGGGCCGATACCCGCCAGCTCACATGCTGCCCGTGCTTCCGCCAAAAGATCGAGCGAGTCGACGCTGGCAACCGAATCGGTCCCGAGGCCACAACGCAGTCCACTCTCTAGGAACGCCGCTAGCGGTGGATTGCCGTGGCCATGCCTCTGGTTGGAGCGGGGACACACCGCCACCGGCACGTCGAATCCACGCAGCAGCTCGATATCGCATGCATCGGCCTGCACTGCATGGATCGCGAGGATATCCGGACCCAGCAGCCCCAGACGGCTCACGTACTCGAGCGGTGTGCGCGCCGCCTCGGGAAGCGGAATGTTCCTTTCAGTCCAGGCGCGAGCGAACTCACCCTCCCGCCTGGCCACGAAGCCGACCTCCGCATGAGACTCGGCAATGTGAGCGGCCAGCTTCAGCCCTTCGCTCCTAGCAAAGTCTCGCACTTTTGTATAAAGTTGCGCACTCACTGTATAAGGAGCGTGGGGTGAAATCCCGATCTCGACCCCACCGGGAGCACCACTGGACAGCTCGGTCACTGTTCTAACAAGGGTTCGAAACTCTTCGTCGCAGTCCTCCGGATCCGGTGCGATGGCCTCCTGGTAGTAGACACCACGGCCACCCATCTCTCCCAGCGCAACTGCGGCGGCACCGCTGGTTCCGGTGTCTGCCACGGTGGTGGTACCGTAGCGCCACACCTCGAGCAGTCCGTCACGGGCCGCCTGCAGGAAACCCGCCTCCTCCATGGCCTCCTTGGCAGCCCGTACTCGCTTGATCCACGCGAAAAAATCCGCTTCTTCTATGCGTCCGCGAAGACCGTTCAGTTCTAGGTGGGTGTGGACATTGACCAGCCCGGGGAGTACGACTGCATTAGCCAGGCTCAGTTTTGCCGCGGACGGCGGCGTGGGCACCGTGGAGTCCGGACCGACTTCAGCGATGCGGCCCGATTCATCGATCAGGAGAGCGCCTTCAACTATCGGGCTAGTCGATACCGGCCAGATGACGCCTGCGGAGATTCTGAGCGGCGTCGCTTGTTTGCCCGGGGTCTCCGTTATTCCCTCTCAGGTATCCGTGAGACGCCGGTGGCAAACGGGTTGTGGACCGGACAGAATTCCACTGGCTCAGTTCCAGGGATGAACCACTCATGGGAAGTCGACTCACGGGGGCACCAGCCGGTTGCCAGATGCCCCGTATGGTGGTCGATCTGCAGCAAGATCAAGCTCTCCGGACGTGGCCAACTGGCCGGCGGTGGCCGGCGGTCGTAAACGTCGTTCATGAAAGCCGCCCATGTCGGAGCAGCCAACCGTCCGCCCGACGATTGCGTCATGATCTTGCGAGGCGAATCGAAGCCTATCCAGACAGCGGTGACCAGCTCAGACGTGAATCCGATAAACCAGACGTCCGCACCGTCATTCGTTGTTCCGGTCTTACCTCCAGCTGGGTGGCGGAACCCACCGAGGGTCACCACCCTCAACGTTGCCGTACCGCTGCTCACCACGTCACTCAGTGCGTCGGTGATCAGCCACATGCGTTCTACTTCGAGTAGTCGTTCCCGTCGCGTCTGTGGCTCCCAGACGATGTTGCCGTATTCGTCTTCCACACGGAGGATTCCTATAGGCGTCGCCCTCATACCGACCGTCGCAAAGGCCGTGTAGGCCGACGCCATCTCTAGCGGGATCACGTCAGCCGATCCTATGTGAATCGACGGTACACGGGGCAGTCGGGTTGACAGTCCGAACCGTCGCGCCTCCCCAATGACCGCCTGCTCACCCAGTTCCAGACCCAGCTTGACTGCAACCAGGTTGCGCGACCGCCTGAGACCGTCCCTGAGCGTCATGGGACCGCGGAAATTCATCTCGAAGTTCTGCGGCTCCCACGGCAACGAGTCGCCCTCCAGCCGCCTGCTTATCGGTGCGTCGTCGATGATGTAACTCAGTGGGTAGTTCGCTCGGATGGCCGCCGTATAAACGAAGGGCTTGAAGGTCGATCCCGCTTGGCGTTGAGCCTGTGTCGCCCGGTTCCATTTCGAATCAGTGAAGTCCCGACCACCCACCATTGCCCGCACGTAACCGGTTGCAGCGTCGAGTGTAACGAGGGCACCCTGGATATAGGGCGTCTGCGCGCGCTCTACTCCTGGCTGGCGGTCGTTCTCCAGGTCCTCTGCGTATGTCACGTGATGGTACTGGCTGAACTCACCGTTCTCGATCCGCTCGAGTTGCTCCTCCACCGCTCTCTCAGCGGCCATCTGCATGTCCAGGTCGAGGGTCGTGTACACTCGAAACCCACGCTCGTACACTTCCATGCCGAACCGGTCCATCAGCTGCTGGCGCACCCAATCGCGGAAATACGGTGCCACATCATCGAACCCCTCGCGCGAGCTGAGTATCACCGGATAGGCTTTCCAGCGCTCGGCCTCCTGTGCAGAGATGTAGCCCTCATCTCGCATGAGGTTGATCACCAGGTTGCGACGCTGCAGCGCTCTCTCTGGGTTCCTTCTGGGATCATAACGGCCAGGCAGGTTTGCGATGGCGGCAAGTAAGGCAGCTTCCGCCACATTCAATTCGGTGGCCGGCTTTCCGAAGTATTTGTGCGCGCCCGACTCGACACCATACGCGCTGCCGCCGAGATAGATCTGGTTGAGGTACAGTTCGAGGATCTTGTCCTTGGAGTAGGTATCTTCAATCTCCAGCGCCACCCGCATCTCCCGCACCTTGCGGCGAACGTCCTTGGCACTCGGCAGTTTGTCCGGGAACACGTTTCTGGCAAGCTGCATCGTTATGGTCGAGAAACCCTCGGCAAAACCGAATGCGAGAATGTTCGATTTGATCGCCCGCGCGATGCCGCGGTAGTCGATGCCTCCGTGCTCGTAGAACCGGTGGTCCTCCACCGCCACGAATGCCGCCCGAAGTGACGGGGCCATATCCTCGAAGGCCAGCACCGTTCGCCGCTCGATGCCAAGCTCCGTGAACAGTCGCCCGTCCGCAGCGTAGACCTTTGCGGTTTGGGTCGGGCGATAGCTCTCGAGCACGGCGATCGACGGACATGCCGTACCCGCGCACGCGCGCGTCCACCCCCCGTATGCCGCCCCCAGCCCCATCATCGTCAACAGGACGAACATGAACGCGGCTCGCCGAGCCCAAGGTGACGTCATGAGCCGCGCCGCGCGGCCCCTAGGCTTGGGTCGTCGGGGAGGCCTCAATGCGGCCCCGGTTGTCGGAGTACTAGTGTTCAAATCGGACATGCTTACCCATAAAACGTAGTGGGGCCACCTCCGGCTTGCCAGCGATTCGGGACCGCAGTAACCTTCGCGCCCATGAGGCAGTTCCTCGATGAACTAGCGTGGCGCGGCCTGTTGACCGACGAAACTCCCGAACTCAGGGAGCGGTTGGCCCGCGGCACGATCACGGGATACGTGGGTTTCGATCCAACAGCCTCGAGTCTCCAGATCGGCAACCTCGTTCCCGTCATGTTGCTCGCACACCTGCAGCGATCAGGCGGAAGGCCAATCGTGCTCGTGGGTGGCGGTACCGGTTTGATAGGTGATCCCAGCGGAAAAAGCAAGGAACGCCCGTTGCTCGACGAGGCCACGATTTCCGCCAACGCCGCGCATCAACATGAACAGCTTTCACAGTTCCTGGAGTTCGACGACTCTCCCACCGGCGCGATCATGGCCAACAACGCCGACTGGCTGACGGGACTCGAGCTCGTGCCGTTCCTGCGAGACGTGGGCAAGCATTTCACTCTTTCGTATATGCTCCAGAAGGAATCGGTAAAGGGACGGCTGGAGGACGGGATTTCGTACACCGAGTTCAGTTATATGCTCCTTCAGGCCTACGACTTCCTGCATTTGTACCGAACCTTCGGATGCGAGCTACAGCTGGGTGGTTCGGATCAGTGGGGCAACATCACAGCCGGGATCGAACTCATAAGACGTGTCGAAGCAGGCGACGCGCACGGCGTGTCCGCTCCCCTACTCACCACGTCCGCTGGTACGAAGTTCGGCAAGAGCGAGGGTGGGGCCGTATGGCTCGACGCACAGCTAACGAGTCCCTACGAGTTCTACCAATTCTGGATCAACTCGGACGACCGGGACGTCGAGTCACACCTCAAGCTCTTCACGTTCAAGTCACGCGAGGAAATCGCGGACCTCATCGAACGGCATGCAGGTGACGCTGGAGCAAGAACCCCACACCGAGCTCTGGCAATGGAGATGACCTCCCGGGTGCATGGGGACGAGGTGGCCACGAGCGCAGCAGAGGCCTCGACAACCATGTTCGGCGAAGCCAACCCCGCCGAGGCCAAGGCATCTACTTGGAAACTGCTCGCCGGCGACCTGCCTCACGGTCCCCTGCCGCCGGGCTTCAATTCGCAGACACTTGTCGTGGACTTATTGGCGAGTTCCAGTGTCGTCAAGTCGAAGGGTGATGCTCGCCGTCAGATACAACAGGGTGGCATCTCGCTGAACGGCTCAGTCGTGAACGATTTGGACTCTACGGCCGGACCGCCGCTCGACGGCGGGTACTACTGGGTGCGTCGCGGCAAGAAGAACAACTTCATTTTCCAACCGTCTGCCTAATCTTCGCAGCTAGTTCTTCCAGTTCTTCACGACTGGCCTCAGTTGGGTACCCCTTGGGAAACCTCAGGCCAAAGGTGTCATTCTCATACCGTGGCAAGATGTGAAGATGGAGGTGAAAGACCTCCTGGCCGGCCTCCTTGCCGTTGGCGGTCCATACATTGAACCCAGCAGCATCCGTCGCAGCCACAATGGACGGCGCGAGCCGGGCACTCACCTCGAATAGGTGAGCGGCGATATCAGGTGGACAGTGCACCAAATCGACGGCGTGCACCCGCGGTATGACCAGCATGTGCCCGGGATGCACCGGGAAGATGTCCATGAAGGCAACGGACGTTTCGTCTTCGTACACGACACTTGCCGGCTGCCGGCCCTCTATGATGTCACAGAAGACACACTGCGTCATGATGACTCGGTGAGTATGTCCACCACTGCTTCCATTTCCTCCGGCGTGCAATAACAGTGTGGCGCCAGCCTAATCCCACCTTCGCGATACGAACAAATCACTCCACCACTCCGCAGCCGGCGATGCGATTCCATTGTGGTGTCCGTTTTGACACTGGTAATACCTGATTCGTGCACCGTGTCGGTGGGAGACACGATGATCAACCGCCCTTTGGCTGCGGCTGCGAGCACAGGCTCTCTTACTTCACGCAGCCAACCCGATATCCGCTCGACCCCGAGGTCAAGCAACAGGTTGATGCTCTCCTTCATCGCGATGAGATCTTGAAATGGCAAGGTATTCAGCTCGAACCTTCGTCCGTCATCCCAGAGGTTCTCGTCGTACCCGGTAATGCTGGTGTGGTCGTCTGTACCCTGGTACGCCATCCACCCTACCACCGGCGGTTCGATTTCCTGCAACAACTCCCTGCGCACATAGACGAATCCGGAGCCCCAGGGCGAAAGGAGCCATTTCTGCGCGCCGCACGCCACGATGTCGACCGGCGTAGCCTTCACGTCGAACGGCACCTGGCCGATACCCTGAATCCCGTCGACCACGATGAAGCACCCCGAGGCACGGCACGCCTCACTCAAACGAGCGATATCGGCCTTGAACCCGTTTGCGAACTGCACCAGCGAAATCGCGAGCACCCGCACATCAGGATCCTGAACGCGCTTTACCAGATAGTCTTCGTCGGGCCATCCCTCCGGTGTATTAGGTGCCAGCTCGACTTGGATGCCACGCTTCTTCAAGAGCAGCCACGGATACACGTTTGCCGGGAACTCACCGTCCGGAAGCAAGACGCAATCGCCCGGCTCCAGCGGTAGTGCCTGAGCCGCAATGTTGATCCCGAATGTGGTATTCACAGCCAGCGAGATCTCATCGGCTTCCGCATTGATGAGACGGGCCCCCGCCGCTCGAGTGTCATCGAGCAATGTGAAGAGGTCCAGTTCCTCCAACTTGGCCAGGTCCGCCCGTCTCGCCGTGAGATCGTCGAGCACCGCCTTCGTGCGCTCGGGCAAGGGACCTGTTGCCGCGTTGTCCATGTAGATTGTCTTAGCGGTCCACGGGAACTCTGACCGCCGTAATTCGCGGACCGAGTCGGGTGCCAGACGCTCGTTCAAATAGTCGGTTGTAGGGCGGGGCACGCTCAGATCTCTCGCTTTCGTTCAATGGGATGTGCGAGCGCGGCGGTGACAACGCATTGAATCAAACATCTTGCTCGAAAATGGCCACTCTACCCAAACGAAACTACACACTGGTCTTGGGTGCCGGCGGGCTCAAAGGCCTGGCTCACGTGGGAGTTTTGGCGGCGCTGGAGGAGTACGACTTCCTTCCAAATGATCTGGTTGGCTGCAGTGTTGGCGCCCTGATAGCTGCGGCCTGGTGCACAGGCGTTTCAGCCGCGGAACTCAAGGAGATCGCGCTCGAACTGAGGCGCCGCGATCTGTTCCGCATCGCCCACACCGAGATGGCATTCAGGCGCATGCGTTCTCCCTCGCTCTACCGCCGGGAGCCGCTGGAGCGTTTCATCGACGGTCTTCTGGGAGACGTCACGTTTGACGAGCTGGACCGCCCGCTCCTTGTCAACACGGTGAATCTCAATTCCGGCAGTCAGGTATTCTGGGGAGCACCTGGGTTGAGCGACGTACGGGTTGCGGATGCGGTGTTCGCGTCGTGTGCCCTTCCAGGCTATCTGCCGCCTCGGGAGATCAGGGGACGTTTCTACATGGATGGGGCAACGGTCTCGAACCTCCCGGTGGGCGTAGCCGCCGCTCGCGGCCACGACCTGGTCATGGGCGTGGACGTCGGCTCCAGCGAAGTGTTGCGGGCGGACACCCAGGAAGCTGGCTTCGCTGCCGTGTACGCCAGGGCCATAGAGATTGCGGTGCAGACGATGCGGACGACGGCGCTGCTGCAGTGGCAGGAACCCCCACTCGTTCTGTTACAACCTCGTGTCGAGCACGTACCGATGCTCTCGTTCGAACACACCCATGAGTTGATTGAAAAGGGCTATGGCGCGGCGTCAGAGATCCTGAGCGATCCAACTACAATACCGGCTCGAGGTCAGCGAGGAGTCTACCCACGACGTCAGGTCCTGGTCGAAGTGGACCGAGAACACTGCATCGGATGCGGCGCCTGTCTGATACACGGGCCGCAAGGCATGTTCTCGCTGGACGGGAGCGGAATTGCGACAGTAAACCACCCGGAGCAAACCTGGTCACCGGTGGATGGCGGGTTCGTTCGCCACTGCCCCACCTACGCCATCAAAGCCAGGCCCAAGACGACCGATTAGTTGGCCACGCAGTCGTGGTCGGGCGAGTTCAGCCGTGCATCTCCAGGGAGTGCAGCCGTTGGTAGATCCCTCCGGCATCGAGTAGATCCTGGTGCCTTCCCCGCTCAAGAACGCTGCCTCCATCCAGCACCACGATCTGATCGGCACGGGCCACGGTGGACAGTCGGTGTGCTATCACCAGCACGGTTCGGTTCTCAAGCAACCGTGCGATGGCTTGTTGAACCAGACGCTCGCCCTCCGTATCGAGTGCAGACGTCGCTTCATCCAGTATCAGGATCGGAGGATCTCGCAAAAGGGCACGAGCGATGGCGATTCTCTGTCTCTCGCCACCCGACAGCCTCATGCCCCGCTCACCCAAAACGGTGTCATAGCCCTGTGGCAACTGTTCAATGAAACCGTGTGCGTTCGCCGCACGGGCCGCCGCCTCTACGGCTTGCGGCGTGGCATTCTCCTGCTCACCGTAGGCAATGTTCGCCCGAACGGTGTCATTGAAGATCACGGTGTGTTGGCTCACTATCCCCATGGTCCGCCGCAGTGATCGGCGGCCATACACCGACAACGGCACTCCGTCCATCAGAACCTGACCACGCGAAGGTTCTATGAACCGTGGCAAGAGATCGACCAGAGTGGACTTCCCCGCTCCCGACGGTCCCACGATCGCCATGACCTCTCCACTTCTCACCGTCAGATCGACTCCCTTGAGCACCCAACTCCCCGGCTCGTAGGCGAACCAGACGCCATCGAACACAATCTGCCCTGCGAGACCAGGGCAGGCCCGCACACCCGGTGGGTCCACGTCATCCTCTGCTTCGTCGAGAATCTGGAACACGCGTTCGGACGCGGCGAGTGACACCTCCGCGTGCATTGGGAACTGCGTGAGCGCCTTTACGGGCGACACCAAACGAAGTGCTATGGCGATAAACGGGATGAACAGTTCCGGCCGCATTCCCACACCTGACGGTCCGGCTGAAATACCGAATATGACGAGCAGCAGGACCACACCAGCTCCGAGGGTCTCGCTCACCGGATGGGCCAATACGGCGAGCCGTTGCGCTCTGACTATTCCCTTGGAGTAGTTCTCTACCGCATCTCCGAAGCGACGCCGTTCGTACGCCTCTGCGCTGTGGGCCTTTACCAGACGTGCACCCTCGATCGTCTCGCTCACTATAGCCGTGACTTCGCCGCGATCGTGTAATGCTTTAGACAGCCTCTTTCGGATGCGCAGCTGAATGGGGCGCATTACCGCCGCAATGGCCGGTGCGACCACCAGCGTGAGCAACGTCAACCGCCAGGAGAGGGAGAAGAGGATGGCGAGGTATACCGCAATCAGTATGACGTTCTGAACCAAGGAGACGAGGGCCGCGCTGACGATTCGGCATGCTTGCTCGGTATCAGCGATCATGCGGCTGACCAGCTGGCCACCCTTCATGCGCTGGAAGAAGCCCAGGCCCAGGCGCTGGATATGGGCGTACAGGTGCGCACGCATGTCGCGAGCGACGCCCTCCTGGATGTGCGCACCGAGTGACCCGGCGGTGTATACCGCAACATTCTTCACCGCTACGGCCACGAGGATCAGAAGTACCACGTTCCGGACTGCCGCAGCTCGATCGGTACCCAGCGCAAAGCCAACGACCACTGTCAGGAATTTCTCCACGGCAGTGGGAGCTTCGGCCACCACTCCGGAAACGTCTCCGAAAAGCAGTCGCAAGAAAGGTATCAGGAGCGTAAACGTGAACCCGTCGAGCACGGCCGCGGCGACTGCCGCCAGGAATGTGGCCACCAGGACTCCGGCGTAGGGACGCACGAAGTCCATCAGCCGCTTGAACCGGCTCACCTACGAAGCGCCACGCGGAGTCAGGAGGGCCACTGGGAGAATCAGTTCCTCAGGCGTAACTCCACCATGTAGAAAAGCACCACGGTATCGCGACTGATACTCTCGCAGTTTCGTGGGATACACGAAGAACCTGTCACTCGTCGCCATCACCATGCGCACTCCCATCCGCCTGGCCGGCAGGCCCCACGAGGGCAGGTCTTCGACTACGATACCGTGGGCCGGGACTTCCGATCGAAGATCTTCGCCGAACTTGTAACGCAAGTTGTGGGTGGCATCGCGTTTGGCATAGATGGTCGCCGGCGTATGGCAGTGGATTGAGCCGTGGTCGGTAGTGAGCAAGACAGGTACGCCACGCCGTTCAGCCTCCTTGAGCGACCTGAGCAGAGAATCTTGAAACCAGGTACGCGTGAGGTTACGCAGCGCATTCGCATCTCGCGCCACCTCATAGAGAATCGCGTGTTCGGCACGGCCATGGGTGAGCTGATCGACGAAGTTGAACACCAACGCGGTCACGCCCTCTTGCGACAAGTGCGCCGGAAGTCGCTGCAGCAGCGTTTCTCCCTCGTTGGCCGTCGTGAGTTTCTCGTACCGAACCGGCACACTGGAGTCCACCAACTCCGTGATCTGCTCTTTCAACAGTTCCGCCTCGTGGGCATTGAGGCTCTCATCGTCCCGACTACCCCACCACTGCGGATGACGCGCTGCTATCTCGAGCGGAAACAGTCCACTGAAGATTGCGTTGCGTGCAAACGGCGTGGCCGATGGAAGAATGCCGAAGTAGTACGATTCCTCCACATCGAAAATCTGCGTGACGAGTGGCCTTACTGAATGCCACTGATCCAATCGCAGACAGTCTACCACCACGAAGAGAACCGAGCCGTGCTTCTCGAGCAACGGAACGAGGAACTCACCGCAAACATCCACGGACAGCGGCGGCCGGTCTCCCTGTGGACTTGCCAGCCATTTCGGATAGTTGCGTTCCACAAAGCCGGCAAAATCGCTGTGCAGGCTCACCTGGAAAGTCCGCAACGCTTCTTTGAGACCGCTCTCGTCACTAACCGCTAGTTTGACTTCCCAGTCGGCAACCTCCACGACGAGGTCCACCCACTCGCGCCACCCGAGCCGAGAGCCACGCCGCATCTCCATCTCGCGGAACCGCGAAACGAAGTCGCGGGCCAGGCGCTGCTGCCGGATTCGATCGCCCTCCAACAGGCGTGTGACCACGGTCAGGAGCTGTCTGGGATTGACAGGTTTGACGAGATAGTCGTGGAGTTCGATGCCGATCGCTTCATGCATCGTCCCAGCTTCCTCACTCTTCGTTACCATCACTACAGGGACCGCAGGGTCTATCGAGCGTATCTCACCCACCAGCTCGAGCCCTCTTCGGCCCGGAAGCTGCTCGTCTAGCAGGACCACACCGTACGGTTGTCGCAGCAAGAGTGCTATCGCGTCGTCACCATGTGCAGCCTGCTCCACTTGATAGCCATGTTCGTTGAGGAACAGCACGTGCGCGCCCAGCGATTCGATCTCGTCGTCCACCCAGAGTACAGTCTTTGGTCGAGGCATTATGTAACTTACCGCGGCCGCAGGCCCGATGCATCTGACTGGCGACCCGATCGAACCGATCCTACATTCTCGAATGTCCCACAGCTCCATGGGAGTGACCGCTGACGGCCTGGACCTGAGTTAATGAACGATCATCTCGCCCCTGCCGAAAATCGACTGATCGACAAGCTGCAGCTGGCTGTGCGTGGTCCGAAGCGCAACGGCCTGTTCGCGCTTTGGCTATTCGTGCGCGCTTGTGACGGCGTGCTGCCCCCGGCTCCACTGAGCGGGCGGGTGCACAAACGTCGCCTCGAGAGCCTCGAACGGAGACTGAGCAGCCTCTCACTTCAACCGGCGCTGAAACGGGCTCTGATCGGTTCCCTCAGGGAGCTCGGCGAGGGAACCCATGCCGGTGCCGTGACCGGGCTGCAACTGCTGGTGGCACCGGCGCGCGAGACCTTGGGCGCAGAAGCAGCAGACGCCATTGCATTGGCAGCGCGTACTGCCAAGGAAACAATGCAGCAACGAGAAGGGGCCGCATCATGACCGGACCGGGACGATTGAGGCGGGATTCGCTCACAAACCTGATCGAGCAAGTAGACGCCCTTCCCGCAGGACAGATTCCTCCCGACACCGTGCCGTCCGGTTATCCCTCGCTCGACAGAGTGCTGGGCGGAGGGTTCAGGCTCCAAGACCTGATCGTCCTGGGAGGCGATGTCGGTGCCGGCAAGTCGGCGCTGGCACTGGGAATTGCGATTCGGGCTGCTGCTGCCGGCCACGCCGTATCGTATTTCTCGGGAGAAATGGACCAAGACCGGCTACTCGAGCGAGCTCTGGCCCTCGAAGGACGAGTCCAAATCGACGAAATCCGCACTGCCGACCTGCCCGATTCCACACGTGCAGCTCTGGGAGGCGCAGCCGTGCGACTGAGAGACCTTCCCGTCAGCTTCCATCCCCTTGGAGGCCGGACTTTCGAGGAAGCCCTGGCTCCTGCGTTCGAGGACACGACACCGCTGGTCGTCATCGACTATCTCCAACTACTACCCCCTCCCGACTCACGCCTGACTCACGAGGAAGACTGCGCGGCATCGGTTCGCGTCTTGAAGAACCTCGCTCTCAGCCGATCGATCGCATGTCTGCTTGTTGCTCAGCTACCACTTCTCGGCAGCGAACGACCTGACCACCGCCCTACGTTGGATGACTTCGGGGCTCTCGGATCGGTGAAGCAGCACGGTGACTTGGTGCTTGGGATCTACAGAGAAGACATGTACGCAAGCGGGCCTGATGTCGAGGGAGCCACCGAACTCATCGTCGCGAAGAACAGGAACGGGCCTACAGGATTCATCGATCTATATTTCCACAGGCAATGGATGCGATTCGAGGATATGCTTGATCCGGATCGTTGACGTCAATCACAAAACCGCGAATCACATCCGCTTTTCGTTGCCCGGCGAAGCGCGGCCTCGGTATATTCTAGCGTTCGCCCCTAGAACGACCGGCTGAAGAGCGTTTCTTGGCGCTCCGTCCGGCGGAGGTTCCATGGCCGGCCACAGCAAGTGGAAACAAATCAAGCACAAGAAAGCAGCACAGGACGCCAAGCGTGGAGTCCGGTTCACCAAGCTGATCAAGGAAATCACCGTCGCCGCACGACAAGGCGGAGGCGATCCCAACGGCAATGCGCGCTTGCGCACAGCTATCGAGAACGCCAAGGCGAACAACATGCCGGCGGACAACATCGAACGCGCCATCAAGAAGGGAACGGGCGAACTCGAAGGCGTTGTCTACGAAGAAGCGACCTACGAGGGGTATGGTCCCGGCGGAGCTGCAATCATGGTTACCGTCACGAGTGACAACCTGAATCGAACCGTCGCGTCCATCCGGCACTTGTTTTCCAAGAACGGTGGCAATCTCGGAGCGCCGAATTCGGTCGCTTGGATGTTCGACAAGAAGGGTCAGCTCTATCTGGACGCCATACGCTACGCCGAAGACGATGTGTTCGAAGCGGCGTTGGAGGCCGGCGCGGACGACATTACGACAGAACTCGAACAGCACGTAATAACTACAGATCCACCCTTGTTGAACACTGTGCGAGATGCACTCGAGTCGAACGGCTTCACTGTGGCGGACGCTGAAGTCGCAATGATCCCACAGAACACCGTCACGGTTGAGGGGAAAGAAGCGGAGCAGTTGATAAGACTGGCTGATGCACTGGAGGAACACGACGACGTATCGAAGGTGTTCAGCAACTTCGATATCGATCAGGAAACGTTGTCGGCGGTAGGCGGGTGAACATTCGCGTGCTGGGAATCGATCCCGGCACAGCCGTTACCGGCTTCGGTGTCGTGGAACCAGCGAGCGGGCACCCAGGCCAACTGATCGAATGCGGAGTCATCCGCACAAATCCGAGACAGGAAGTCTGCTCTAGACTCCAGACCATCTACGACGGTATCAACGAGATCATAGAGCGGCACAAGCCATCGGTTGTCGCGGTAGAGAGCATCTTCTACGGCAAGAACGTGCGGACAACTGTAGCACTCGGCCAGGTTCGCGGGGTGATTCTGTTGGCTGCCGCCCGAGCCGGAGTAGAGGTAGCAGAATTCCCTCCGGCCACCGTGAAGAAATACGTGGTTGGCGAGGGAGGTGCAGTTAAAGACCAGGTTGGCTACATGGTCCAGCGGCTGCTCAGACTCAAGGAACCGCCTGCGCCTAGCGACGCGTCCGACGCCTGTGCGATCGCTCTCACCTACCTGTTCAGCGCGAGAATCAAAGTATGATAGCGGCAGTACACGGCAGTCTCGTTTCCAAATCGATCGACCGCGTCGTCATAGCGACCTCGGGCGGTGTCAGCTACGAGGTAGCAGTCCCGCTCGGCGTCATGGAACGCCTTCCACCGGAAGGCATGGAAGTCGAACTCAACACCGTCCCAATAGTACGGGAGGACGGTTGGTCGCTGTACGGATTCGACCAGGCCAACGAACGCATCGTCTTTCAACGATTGCTGGCCGTCAACGGTGTGGGCCCGAGGCTAGCCCTGGCCATCGTGTCGACTCTGGGGAATCGCGTGGCCAAAGTCATCAAGGAAGGCGACGTGGCCGCCCTTTGCACCGTACCGGGTGTGGGCAAGAAGACCGCAGAGCGAATTTCGCTCGAGTTGAAGGACAAGTTGGGAGATTTGAGTTCACCCGATGGAACGCCGGCAGCCTCACTCCCCGCCGAGCAGGCGGTTCTGGCACTGGTCAACCTGGGCTACGGCAGCGCCGATGCCGACCGCGCCGTTCGCGCGGTGCTGTCACAGGAGGGTAGTGGCGAGCCGGTTGACCTGATACGCGGAGCACTACAACTGTTGACGAAGGCAAAATGAAAACCGTCGAATGGCAATGCACTTCATGTGATGCGACCAACCGGGCGTTGGTGGAAGATTCGAGATCACAAACCGAAGATCGATGCGTCCGTTGCAGAACCCGACACAAGCTCGAGGAGGAGGAACGCCCGGTTCGCTGGCGTTCCACTGCCAAGTAGTGAATCGCCCCGAGATCACCACGCCCGAGGCGTTGACCGAAGAGTCCACGTCCGAGATCTCACTCAGACCTTCTCTGCTATCGGAGTTCGTGGGCCAGGAGAAGGTACGGGAGAGCCTTCAGATAGCGATCGAGGCCGCCAAACAGCGTGGTGAACCCCTGGACCATGTTCTGTTCTTCGGTCCCCCAGGCCTGGGGAAGACCACGCTGGCAATGCTCGTTGCGCGTGAGATGGGAGTGAACATCCGTACCTCGAGCGGGCCGGTGCTGGAGAAGTCCGGCGATCTCGTGGGCCTGTTGACGACGCTGCAAAGAGGTGACGTCCTCTTCATCGACGAGATCCACAGACTCAGGCCCACACTCGAGGAGTTCCTCTATCCGGCGATGGAAGACTACCGGGTGGACGTACGGATCGCCGAAGGGCCTCACGCCCAGACGATCCCAATGGGCATCGAGCCGTTCACGCTCATCGGCGCCTCCACACGATTCGGCATGTTGACACCGCCGATGCGAGCAAGGTTCGGATTGGTGGAGCGCCTGGGATACTACCCTCCGGAAGAACTGCACACGATCGTCACCCGTTCGGCCGGAATCCTCGGTGTGCCCATCGACCCGGAAGGGGCGGAGGAGATTTCTCGCCGCAGCCGGGGCACGCCACGGGTCGCCAACCGCCTGTTACGCCGGGTCCGGGATTACGCTCAGGTTCGGGCGGACGGGACCGTCACGGCAGATGTCGCTCAAGCAGCCCTCCTGCGGTTGAATGTGGACGAGTACGGCTTGGACGACATGGACTCGAGGATCCTCAGGATGATCATCGAGAAGTTCGACGGTGGCCCTGTGGGTCTGAATACGATTGCCGTTGCCGTGGGCGAGGATGCCGGAACGTTGGAGGAGGTCTACGAGCCGTTCCTCATTCAACAGGGATTCCTGCACCGCACCCCGCGCGGACGCGTCGCAACGCCCGCAGCGTACAGACACTTCAATTACTCACCACCTTCGAGCACAGCCGGTGGCCAGCCAACTTTCTTCGAAAAAGAGGCGGGTGCCTAGCCGGTACAGCACCTCCGACTTCGACTACGAGTACCCCCGAGAAGCCGTCGCCCAACGACCACTTCCCGAGCGGACAGCGAGTCGCCTGCTCGTGCTGCAGCGGGACACCGGTAGAATAGAGCACCGGTCGTTCGTCCAGTTTTCCACTCTGCCCGACCCTGGGGATGTTCTGGTCTTGAACGAGAGCAGAGTCATGCAGGCGCGTCTCAGGGGACGGCGTGACAACGGACGAGAGGCTGAAATCTTGCTGGCCCACCCAGAACCCGACGGAACTTGGCTCGCAATGGTTCATCCCGGTGGGAAACTGAAGGTGGGACGCAAGGTGATGTTTGGAGATGATACGGTTGCCGAGATAGTCGATGTCATCGGAGGTGGCCTGCGTAGGATTCGCTTTTCAGGACGTCTCACGGCTAAGGAGTTGATGGAACAGTCGGGGTTGGTGCCTCTGCCACCCTACATCGAGAGACCCCCTGACCAGCAAGACCGTGAGCGTTATCAGACCGTGTTCGCCCAGCAGAATGGGAGCGTGGCCGCACCGACTGCGGGACTCCACTTCAGCGACGAGACGCTTTCCGATTTGAGCTCGCGGGGCGTGACAATCGAGCGCGTCGTTCTGCACGTCGGTCCAGGCACGTTCAAACCGGTGGAGACGGACAACCCATCCAACCATCCGATGCACGCCGAGTGGTATTCGGTACTGCCGGAAGCAGCTACCCGGATAAGGAGGGCGAAAGACTCCGGCAAACGAATCTGGGCTGTCGGAACCACTTCAGCTCGCGTCCTGGAGACGGTGGCTCACCACGATTCCGTGAGTGACGCCAGCGGCTGGACCGATCTGTTCATCTATCCGCCGTACGAGTTCAAGATGGTTGATGCGCTGTTGACCAATTTCCATCTGCCGCGATCGACCTTGCTGATGCTGGTTGCGGCCTTTGCAGGACAATTTCCATCTGCCGCGATCGACCTTGCTGATGCTGGTTGCGGCCTTTGCAGGATACGAGGAGACAATGCGCGCATATCGCGAGGCCGTAAGTGAAGGATACCGGTTGTACAGTTACGGCGACGCAATGGCGGTTGTATGAAATCGTTCACTTTCCGCACCGAGTCAGTGGAAGGGCACGCGCGCGCCGGAGTGTTGTCACTCCCGCGCGGCGACATATTCACGCCGACATTCATGCCTGTGGGCACGCAGGGTACGGTGCGAACACTCTCCCCGTTGGATCTCGAAGCAATCGGGGTAACCATCGTCCTGGGGAACACATATCACCTGCACCTGCGCCCGGGAGAGGATGTGGTCGCAGAAGTGGGCGGGCTGCACGAATTCATGGCCTGGCCGCACTCACTCCTTACAGACTCGGGCGGTTTCCAGGTATTCTCGCTCGAGGGATTTCGCAAAGTCGATGAGGACGGCGTGGAGTTTCAGTCGCACCTCGATGGTAGCCGCCGTCGTTTGACCCCGGAATCGGCTATCGAAATACAGTGGGCTCTGGGTGCCGACGTGGCCATGGCATTCGATCACGTGGTGCCCGGGCACTCCGATCGGGAGGTTGCCTCGGACGCCCTGGAGCGGACCACTCGGTGGTTAGAGCGTTGCGCTACTCGGCATGCGTCCTTCGAACACACTAGCCCCGGCCGACAGACCCTGTGGCCGATTCTCCAGGGAGGCATATTCACCGACCTGCGACAGCGTGGCCTCGAACAACTGATGGCCGTAAGCGAGTGGACAGGGCTGGCCGTGGGAGGACTCGCGGTGGGGGAGCCGAAACACGTCATGTACGAGATTCTCGACTTCCTCGCGCCGTCGCTCTCCACCTCGGTTCCGCGTTATCTTATGGGTGTAGGGTTCCCGGAAGACTTGCTGCAGGCTGTTTCGAAGGGAATGGACCTGTTCGACTGTGTCGCACCTACGCGAAACGGTCGTAACGGGACAGCCTTTACACCGGACGGGCCACTCAATATCAGGAATTCGGCCAACCGGCGTGACTCGAGTCCACTGGACGCAACGTGCGACTGCGAGACCTGCCGAACGTACAGCCGCGCGTACTTGCGCCATCTGTTCGCGGCGGATGAATTACTGGGGTTGAGGCTGCTGTCACTGCACAACGTACGCTTCCTGGTTGCACTTGCCGGCGAGGCGAGACGGCGGATTCAAGCCCGCGAGTTCGACGGCTGGAGTCGCGAATGGATCACACGGTATAACGAACGAGGAACCAAGTGAATCTCGAAGCTCTCTTTTTATTTGCGCCGAGCGGAGGATCAGCTGGCGGTACAACTGCCATCTTTCTGTTTCAAATGCTGGCCATCCTCGGCATCTTCTATTTCCTGATCATTCGGCCCAAGGTGCAGCAGGAGAGAAAACACCGCGAGCAACTCGAGCAGATCAGACGCGGAGACGAGGTTGTTACGGCCGGAGGAGTGATAGGCGAAGTCGTGCACATCAAGGATGATAAGGTCACGATAAAGAGCGGCGAGTCGCGACTCGTGATACAGCGTGATCGGATCTCCGGCGTGACGGCACCTGGAGAGTCGAGCGAGAGCAGAAAGTAATGGGGTTGCGACAGATACACCTTCTGGGATCCCCGATACTCCGCGAGCGCGCCGTCGAAGTAGGCGAAATCGATGACGAAGCAAAGCAACTAGTGAAGGACCTTTTCGAGACCATGCGGGCCGACGACGGGATCGGGCTGGCCGCCAATCAGGTGGGTGTCACACGCAGGGTAGCTGTGGTCGAAGTCCAGGACGAGCCACCGGTGGTTCTCATCGACCCGAAGATCGTGGACAAGGAGGGAACGGATCGCGGCGAAGAAGGCTGCCTCTCCATCCCCGATGTTTTCGGCGACGTGGACCGCGCGTTACGGGTTGTGGTTGAAACGACGACATTGGACGGAACCCGCGAGCGAGTAGAGGCCACCGACTTGAGGGCTCGTGCCATTCAACATGAGATCGATCACTTGGATGGAATCCTCTTCATCGATCACTTGAGTCCTCTCAAGCGGCGAATGCTGATGAAGAAATGGAAGAAGCAGCACAAGGGTGAATCAGGATATCTGAAGCAGGTATCCGCGACCTCGACCAAGGCCTGACCGATGCAGCTCATCTTCTTCGGCACTCCAGAGTTCGCGGTTCCGTCGCTCAGGGCCCTGGTGGAAGAGGGGTTCGATGTCGAGTTGGTCGTAACACAGCCGGACCGACCCAAGGGGCGCCACCGTTCCAAACTCGTTCCGCCCGCCGTGAAGGCAGAAGCGCTCGAACTGGGATTGCCGGTGCTCCAGCCGGATCGCCCCACCGACGCCGATTTCATGAAGCAGATGCGAGCCGCACAGCCTGACCTCGGCGTAGTGGTGGGCTACGGGCACATTCTCAAACCCGATCTACTCGAACTCCCCACAAAGGGAATGATCAACGTGCACGCCTCGCTGCTGCCTCGCTTGCGTGGCGCTGCGCCGATCGAGCACGCAATCCTCTCGGGCGAAGTGGAAACCGGCGTGACCGTCATGAAGATGGAACCCCAACTCGATACCGGGTCCATCGTGCACCAGCTGGCGACGCCCATAGCACCCGACGAAACCGGAGGGGAGCTGACCCAGCGGTTGGCTGAGTTGGGTGCCCTTTCCTTGATTGAGGCCCTGGCCCTGATCGAGACGGACACCGCACAGTCGATTCCACAGAACGATGCTGACGCTACATACGCCCCCAAACTCACGACCGAGATGGCGCGGATTCATTGGGAGAACTCGGCGGAGCAAGTCGCCCGGCTGGTTCGAGCGCTCGACCCTCGAGTCGGCGCGCGCAGCTCGCTGTCAGGTCAGGAGGTCAAGTTGTTCGGCCCGCGGATGGCTGACGAATGGAAGGATGACGAGCAGCCCGGCGAGATCGTCCAAACCGACCCCGCCTTTGTCGTAGCAACCGGCGCCGGCGCGCTTCAGTTCCTGGACGTACAGCCTGCCGGAAGCCAGAGAATGGCCGCCTCCGCCTGGGTACGAGGAAAGAACGCAAAGAAGGGCGATCGATTCGAGTGAAGCGGGTGCTACCCAGACTCCACGCAGTAACCAACAACTCGATCCTGGTGCTCAACGATTACGCCGACCGCGCCCGCGCTCTGGCTTTGTCCTCAGACGTTGCGCTGCACATCCGCTCGCGAACGCTCAGCGGAAAGGAGCTTTGTAGACTCGCCTTGTTGACGCGCGAATCGAGCACGGAAGCCGGTAGCGCCGTCTTCATCAACGATCGGGCTGATGTGGCTTGCGCCGTTGGCGCCGACGGTTTGCACCTGCCGGCAGCCGGTCTTCCGGTGGAGGCGGCACGCAGGATCCTGGGCGGTGGTGAGTTTGTCGGGTGCTCCACGCACAGCGTGAAGGAAGCACACGCCGCCAGGGATGCGGGTGCGGACTACGTGTTCTTCGGCCCGATTTGGAAAACGGATTCCCACCCCGATTGGGAACCGGTCGGGCCGGACGCGATTTCCGAAATCGAAGGAATTCCGGTAATAGCGATCGGCGGCGTAACACCACAGTTGGCCGCCACCGCCATACGGGCCGGCGCATATGGAGTGGCCGCGATCTCCTCGCTCTGGCACGTGCACGATCCCAATGTGGCCGCAAGGCGCATGCTGCTATCTTTTCAGCTATGAACGAAGAGATGACGGTCGTCGTAAACGGGGAAGAGCGGCAGCTGGATGGTACAGCGAGCGCTCTAGACCTGCTACGATCGCTGGGCTTGGATCCTCGCACGGTCGTAGTTGAGGTGAATCGCAGGATCGTTAGACGACCCGCGTTGGCCGATACATGGCTCAACGATGGAGACCAGATCGAGCTCGTCCATTTTGTGGGCGGCGGTTGAGTAATTCAGGAGAGACAATCATGACAACGACAGCGACGGCTGCTGCCGACACGCTCCTCACCATCGGCGGGAAGGATTTCCGTTCACGATTGATGGTTGGTACGGGCAAGTACCGTGATAACCCGACCATGATCGAAGCCATCGAGGCTTCGGGTGCGGAAATCGTGACCGTTGCGGTGCGGCGAGTCGATCTCGACCGAACCAAGGAAGAAGGCATTCTCCATCACCTCGACCCACAGCGTTTCTTCCTGCTGGC
>JBDGZZ010000040.1:0-23438 GCA_039588335.1 Gemmatimonadota bacterium
CCGGCTCTATAACCAGCCATCCACATACCTGGAGTTTGTGACGCAAACGGTGAAGGACGTCGGGCGATCATACGATTTGCTCGTGCTGGAGTACGACGTGGATCCCGATCGTGTGGCGCTCGTTGGCTACAGCCGCGGAGCGCAGATGTCCATGATTGCCGGCGGCGCTGAAAAACGGCTTGCAGCTGTAGCGCTCATGCACGGCGGTCATTTCGACCGCTTCGAGAACGGACACCGACCTGCCGCCTGCGGGGCCAACTACATCGGTCGCATCAATCCACGCCCGCTCCTCATGATCAACGGCGAGGCCGACACCGATTACTTGCCCGACACGGCGGTGCGGCCACTCCAGAAGCTGCTGGGCGAGTCGACCACGATTCGGTGGACCGGAGCTGGGCACGGCATGATCTCCGAGGAAGACCGCACGGTGCTGGTGGATTGGTTACGTATGGCGGTGCCCCAATGATCGTCTACTTTCGACTGATCGCGGCAACCTTGGCTATCATGGTTACTACCGCTCACGCCCAGGACCGCCCGACCGATGCATGGCTCACCAATCCGGTGGACCAACGCACGTTCGACGCGTATCTCGAGTTCTTCAGCTATGGCGCCGAGCTGTCATTCGAGACGGAAGTCGTCGCGACGAGTACTGAGCAGGGCGTTCGCGAAGAGCTGCTTCGGTTTCAGAGCACGCCCGGGATGGTGGTCACCGCTCGACTGTACCACCCACCGGGCGTGGAGATGGGTGACGGTCCGGCGATCGTTTACCTCCACGGCGGCGAACCTCAAGGGAAGGACGCCGGCAGCGTCAGTCGCGGGACTCGGTTCTTGGCCCGTGCCGGTGTGGCGGTACTCGCTATCGACATGCTGCATTATGGCGAGCGAAACGATGGGTTCTTTACCACGTTTGCCGAGATGGAGAAACACGACCGGCTGTACAACAATGAGGCGGAGTACCTCGAGTGGGTGCAACAGACGGTAAAAGACGTGGGGCGATCGTATGATTTCCTGGCTGCCGAACGAGGAGTAGATCAGGGCCGCGTCGGACTGGTGGGTTTTAGCCGCGGCGGCGTGGTCGCGACAATCGCCGGCGGAGCCGACGATCGATTCAGTGCCGTCGCCCTTCTGCATACCGGACACTTCGACTTTTTCGAAGACGGCCACCGCGCGGCGGCGTGTCCTGCCAACTACATTGGCCGGATCGCACCGCGTCCGCTCTTCATGCTCAACTCTGAGAACGACGCCGACTTTCTTCCCGAAACCGCCATCCGTCCGTTGCATCGGCTTGCCGGTCAGCCCAACACGGTTCGCTGGATCACGGGCCGTCATGGGTTCATGGGTGAGGACGACGTGAGGGTTCTCGCCGAGTGGCTTCGCACGAACCTGACTCCGTGATGGCCTCAGTTTTGATCCCTCTCTCCGGTACGCAAGCGCACAAGCGCTGACGTGGCGCGACTACCTTGATGATGCCAGCACGCGCTTTCTAGGCGCGTTGCCCCAGCTTCGATCTCTCCCATGTTCATTGGACTTGTTTTTCACCGTACCGCCGCCATATTGGGCCGATCCTGCTCGTAGCTGCGAGCAGGCACGATGGGACCACAACCGACGATCGCGAACGCACCGTACGGCGCGCCAACCATTGCGCCCGCAACCATGGAGAGTACGGAACTGTCTTTCGCCATACGAAGGAGAATGCGCTACTGATTGGCGCCCGCGATTCTTGCATCGCGGCGACTAGACGCGCCCTTGGCATGCCGGTCGTAAACCTGGATGCCGGTCACGTCCGTCGTGCGTTACGCCGTACCTCGCTCGCGCTCGTAGTTGGCCTGTGCTGGCTAACCGCCGTAACCTGTGGTCGCAGTGGCGATCGCCGCGAAGACAGCGACTCCACCGTGATCGTTGCATACCCCTACGAGGGAGGCGGTGATCTTCTAGGACCGTCCGACGACGAGGCGATGTACCTCGTGTTTCTTCCTTTGCTCCGCCACGACGAACTCGGGAATCTCGAAGGCCGGCTGGCAAAGAGCTGGGAACACTCGGATGACTTCCGTGAATGGACCTATCATTTGCGCACCGACGTCCTGTGGCACGACGGCAAGCGAGTGACCGCCCATGACGTGGCGTACACGCTCGAGCTGGTGTCGCTTCCCACTTCCATGGAAATGTGGTCGGGTATCATCGAGTCCATCACCGTGCACGATGACTCGACGATCACCGTGAGCGCGGGGAATCCGGAGTATTATCAGACCAAGGTCGTTCACTATCCTCGCCACCTGCTCCAGCATCTCGATCAGTCGGAGATGCTGGACTGGCCTTTCTGGCTCGAGCCGGTTGGAAACGGTCCGTATCGTTTCGTGCGCTACGTGCCTCACAGGCTGATGGAGTTCGAGGTCAATCCCGATTACGTGTTCGAACAGCCCCGCATCAAACGCGTGATACTCAAGTTCGTCGAAGACGCCGGCCTCACTGAATTGCTGAGCGGAAATGTAGATGTCGTCAAATGGCTCGACGATCCCGGCCAGGTTCGCCAGCTGTCCAACAACCCCGACTTCGAGATCCACTACACTTTTTGGGAAGAGCGCAGCCGCGCAATCTACTGGCGCTGTGATCACCCCATACTCGGTAATGTGCTCGTGCGCCGGGCGATCGATCTCGCACTCGACCGTCGCAGCATGCTGCGGGCGCTGGGACTACCCGACAGTATCCCCGCCGGAGGCGGATTCTATTCAGCACGCCAGGCCAGACGTGGCGGAGCTCCGAAGGATGTCGCGTACGACGTCGAAGCAGCACGCTCGTTACTGGAGCAGGCTGGGTGGCTCGACTCCGACGGCGACGGCGTTCGAGATCGCAACGGCCAGACACTTGGTTTCACAGCGCTGCTAAACGCTTCAGAACGGTACGACAACTCCATCGCCATATACGTGCAGGATCAGCTGCGCCAGTTGGGGATCGACATGCAGCTCCAGCCACTCGACGCCGGTGCCTTGTTCGAGCGCTACAAGAACGGCGACTTCGAGGCAGCGGTGTTCCAGGTCTGGTTGCAGGAACGGTTCTACGAGGATGACACGCCTCTGGCTTATCACAACCCGCGACTGGCCGAGCTCATCAATAGCGTGAATCTGAGTTCCGATCCAACCGAAGTCGATCGCGCCTATCAAGAAGTCACACAACTATTTCATGCGGATGTGCCGATCACCCTGCTGTTTCCAATCACACACACTATGGTCGCGCACCGGCGCGTGAGGGGTTTGAGTAGTCCTTGGCGATCGGAACCGGTGTGGCACATGGAGGATCTGTGGCTCGAGCAACGCTAGGCGCGATGATCCATACAACCTTAGTTTTCGACTTGACGCGCCGTCCTGCACGGGCCGGAAGCAAACTGGCACTCGCTCTCTTCCTGCTAACCCTCAGCACGGGGTGCGGTCGGGACGGCCACGACTCGGCGGCAGATTCATCGACTTACACCGTACTCTATTCTTCCAATCGCTTCGACTGGGCGCCCGCGATCGCGCGCGACGGCGTGGTGAAGTTCCTGCTGTTTCTGGAATTGGCTGCGCCAGACGCCAGTGGTGAACTCGAAGGCCGGCTCGCCGAACGCTGGGAACCTCTGCCCGATCATCGGTCATGGACGATCCACCTGCGACCGGGTGTGAAGTGGCACGACGGTGTTCCCGTCACTGCCCACGACGTGAAGTTCACGGTCGACCTGTGGAACCACCCCGACGTGCTCTATGCCGAGAACCCGATAGAATCGGTGGAAGTGCTGGACGACAGCACCTTCACCATGACGTACAAGCCGGGCAACGCCTGGCATACCTACTGGTACCCGGGCTATTGGACGGTCTTCTACCCGAAACATCTGCTCGGACACCTCGACCCGGCCGAGTTCGATCAATGGGAGTTCTGGGAACGGCCGGTGGGGAATGGCCCCTTTCGCTTCGTGCGACACACACCGCAAACCATGGTGGAGTTCGAGGCCAATCCCGAGTTCTATTCGGGTGAACCCAAGATCGATCGTGTCATAGTGAAGTTCGGCCCCGAGTCAATCACCGATCTACTGGCCGGAAACGTCGATGCCATGAACCTCGAGAATAGGGTCGCGCTGAGGGGGGTTCGAGAGGATGATCGCTTCCAGGTTCATTATGAAGCTTGGGACGACATCAGCGCGATGGTCTCCCTCATCTATAACCATGACATGCCGCAGTTCGACGACGCGCGAGTGCGCCGGGCGATCGCCCACGCCATCGATCGCAAAGAGCTGAATCGAATCCTGCTCAAGTGGCCCGACCTGCCGTTGATCGACGTGCCGTTCACCGAGGACCAGTATTGGAACCGCGAGTTGCCAGAGCCGCTCGCCTACGACCCGGCGTTGTCGCGCCGTCTCTTGGATGAGGTGGGTTGGCGTGACACGGACGGTGATGATGTGCGCGAACGTGGAGGCGTGCAGTTCAACTTCACGATCATCCACGAATTGAGGTATCAACCTGCGGCTGTGTTCGTGCAACACAAGCTAGCCGAGGTAGGCATCCAAGCAGAGCTCACGACTCTCGACTACGGTTTGCTCTGGGAGCGAACGTGGGCGGGCGACTTCGACGTGGCTCTCAACTACATCTGGGCCTCCCCGGGCGATCCTGATGCCGGCCTCGTGATGGTACTGGGTGAGGATTCGTTCATGGGGTATGACAATCCGCGTGTGGCCAAACTGGCAAACGCCGCTCTTGATGAACGAGACCCGGTGGCTCTCCGCGGGATCTATCACGAACTTGCTCCGATCATACAGAGCGAGCAGCCGTTCACGGTTCTCACCTTCGGCACCGAGGCGTATGTCGCGAACACCCGAGTCAAAGGGCTGAGTTCTCCCTTTCGGGCCAATCCTATTTGGTACACCGGGCATCTGTGGCTCGAGGGCGAGCGGTGAGTCGCGTAGCCATTGCGTCTGCTAGAAGAGACCGCTGATGCCGCGAGTGTGGAGTGTCGTCGTTGTCGTATTGGGCACCTGCGCCTGTGCCCGAGGGGATCCTGCCGACGCTAGGGGCACCACGGTCGTGATGGCAGTGCCCAACGTAGAGGTACTAAAGCCGGATGTCTGGGACCTGGATTTCTTGACCTTTCTTCCGCTGGCGAAGCTGAACGAGCACGGGGAGCTGGAGGGCTACCTGGCCCGAAGCTGGGAGCCCTCGTTGGACCACCGGGAATACACGTTTCACCTCCGCACCGAGCTCCTATGGCACGATGGTGTGCCGGTCACCGCGCACGACGTGAAGTTCACACTCGACCTCCTCAGCCATCCGGAGGTCGCCGAGTACTCTGGGATCAACGTCACGGTAGTTGACGACTCGACGGTGCAGATCCGCGCCGCCAAGCCTGACTACATCAACGATATAGTCTTCTACCCGAGACATCTCCTAGCCGGTCTGGACCCGAAGGACTTCAGCGTATGGCCTTTCTGGACCCAGCCGGTGGGAAACGGTCCTTATCGGTTCGTACGGCATGTTCCCGAAACGATGGTCGAGTTCGAGAGAAACCCGGACCACTTCGGCGTCAAGCCACGCATCGAGAGGGTGATCCTCAAGTTCGTCGGCGCGGCCGGTCTCACTGAGCTGCTGGCCGGAAACGTGGACATCGTGGGAGAAGCCGAACTTGCGCAGGTACCGCGTGTGGCCGACGATCCTCGCTTCCGCATCTATGTCCAGGCGTACCCGGGCGCTCGGGCGATCCAATGGAAGGTGAGCCATCCTCTCTTCCGCGACCGGCGGGTTCGTAAGGCACTCACCTTGGCGCTGGACCGACACGAGCTACTCAGTCTCATCAACCTCCCGCCGGACTTGCCGATCACGGACGGCGTGTTTACCGAGCGCCAGTTCCGGCGCCGCGAATGGCCGGAGCCGCTCCCATACGACCCGGAGGAAGCAAGTGCCTTGCTTGCGGCGGCGGGGTGGGCGGACCGCGACGGTGACGGCGTCAGGGAGAAGGACGGACGTCGCTTTCACTTCACGGCCACTGTGTTCAACGGGAGTAGCATGAATCGTATTGCTGTATATGTGCAGGCCCAGTTTCGGCGGGTCGGAGTCCAGATGGAGATCCAGCTCGCCGAGCGTGCCACCATATGGGAGAAGCCCCGTACAGGCGACTTCGAGGCCTGGATGTACATCGACCAGGCACCACCTGATGGCCAGCGGCGGAACCACGGGCGCGGTAACGCCGCTGGCTACGACAACCTGGAGGCAATGGAGGTCATCGATCGACTCGTGGCCACCGCCGATCCGGAGGAAGTGGATGCGCTGTACCGCAGGCTAACGGAGATCTACCGTGACGATCCACCGTTCACGCGGCTCGTCCCGTACACGGTGGATTGGTTTGTACATCGTCGAATCCAGGGCCTGAGCACGCCGTTCCAAGCGGAACCGGACACGTACATGGAGAAACTGTGGATCGACGATGAGAGCTAACGCGTAGGTCCTGTGTTCCGCTACATCCTCAGGCGTCTGCTCTTAGCAATCCCGCTGCTCCTCGGCATCGCCACGATCACGTTCTTCATTCTGCATCTGGCGCCCGGCGACCCGATGGACATGTATCTACAGCCGCGCCTCCGACGACAGATGGACCCTGCAGTGATCGAGCTCATCCGAGAGAAATACGGTCTGGACCAGCCGGTCCACGTGCAGTACGTGAAATGGCTTGGCAACCTGGCAACCGGCGACTTGGGCGAATCGTTCCGCTACCGCCGCCCCGTGGCCGACCTCATCGCCGAGCGAATCCCGTATACCCTGCAGCTCTCCATCCTGGCCCTGTTGTTCGATGCGCTGTTCGGCATTGCGCTGGGGATCTTTTCAGCCGTGAGGCAATACACGCGGTGGGACAAGACGGTCACGGTTGGATCGCTGATCGTCTATTCCATACCAGGATTCTGGTTGGCGTTGATGCTCGTGCTTGTGTTTTCCGTAAACCTCGGCTGGTTTCCCACCTCGCAGACGCGGTCGCTCGACTACGAGCTGTTGTCCTGGTGGGGCAAAGTGCTCGACAGACTCTGGCATCTAGTTCTTCCGGTCTTTGTGCTCGGCGTCGCGTCGGCAGCCGGAACCGCGCGCTACATGCGCAACCGCTTGCTGGAGGTGTTGAGCGAGGACTACGTGCTCGCCGTGCGTGCCCGCGGTTTGAAAGAGCGGGCCGTCGTACTCAAGCATGCGCTGCGCAACGCGCTCATACCGATCCTCACGATCTACGGCTTGGCACTCCCGTTTCTGTTAGGTGGAGCCGTGCTCATCGAGAAGGTCTTCGCCTGGCCGGGTATGGGGCTCCTCGCGGTGGAGGCCGTGAACGGTCGTGATTATCCCGTCATTCTGGCCACCAGCATGATCGCAGCAGTGCTCGTCGTGTTGGGCAATCTTCTGGCTGACGTCGGTTATGCCATCGCCGACCCTAGGGTGTCGTATGAAAAGCAACGACCGGCCTAGCAGGGCGCTGCTGCTCGCTGGGTCGCTCGTGCCCGGGGTGGGCCATCTCTTGCTCGGGAAGCGACGGCGAGGCGCTCACCTGCTAGTGCTCGCGCTGGTGCTCGCGCTCGTTCTTGTGTTACGCTGGGATGCCTTCATCGAAGCGCTTTCCAGTACACGGCTCGCTTCCCGGCTCTCAGCGCGATTTCTGCTAACGGCGCTGGCGG
Source organism: Gemmatimonadota bacterium (assembly GCA_039588335.1). Classification (GTDB taxonomy): domain Bacteria; phylum Gemmatimonadota; class Gemmatimonadetes; order Gemmatimonadales; family GWC2-71-9. Next base: position 7,661 of record JBDGZZ010000040.1, read on the forward strand.
CGACCGCCTTGTTCTCGCTGTATGACGTGCGTCGCAGTCTCGCTTCGCATGGAGAAGATCGCAGGGGCAGAAGTCCGTTCCAGGTTGCGAGGCTCCGCTTTGCAGAAAACCAGCTCGCCGTCATCGCGTTGTACGTGATTCTGGTCATGTATCTGGTTGCCGCCTTGGCACCGATACTCGCACCGTTCGATCCAGCCGCGATCGAAAATCCGACCGAGACCCAGTACCTGGCGCCATCCTGGCAACATCTGTTCGGCACCGACGAGTTCGGTCGTGACCTCTTCAGTCGCGCTCTCTACGGCGCAAGCGTCTCACTCTCGATTGGACTGCTCGCGGTGTTGATCGCGATCACCATTGGGACGGCTTATGGTGCGGTGGCCGGGTTCTTTGGTGGGCTGATCGACAACGTTCTGATGCGGGTTGTTGATGTCATCATTGCATTCCCGATCTTCTTCCTGATGCTGATGCTGGTGGGAATCTTCGAGGCGAACATCGTATTCCTGATCCTGATTCTTGGACTCACATCCTGGACCGGCACGGCGCGGCTCATCCGGGGAGAGGTTCTGTCGATCAAGGAGCGCGAGTTCATCGAGGGCGCTAGTGCCATTGGGTTACCCAGCCAGTCAGTCATCTTGCGACACATCATCCCCAACGCCATGGCGCCCGTGTTGGTGAGCGCGGCCCTCATGGTCGGCGGTATGGTAGCGGCAGAAGCGGGCCTCTCGTTCCTAGGTATCGGCATCCGTCCACCAACGCCCTCGTGGGGCAACATGATCAGCCAGGGCCAGGACGCGTTGCTCGTCGCCTGGTGGGTCGCCTTCTTTCCGGGCACGCTGCTGGTGATCACGATTCTCGCCTTCAACTTGCTGGCCGACGGGTTGAGAGATGCGCTGGACCCGAAGACGCTGATGCGGAAGTTCGTGTAGCCATGTTGTTGAGCGTCGAGAACCTGACGAGCTACTTCTACCTCGACGAGGGAATTCTCCGGGCGGTCGATGGCCTCTCCTTCACCGTAGCAGAACGGGAGACGGTCGCTCTCGTGGGAGAGTCGGGTTGCGGCAAGACGATCGTGGCGCTGTCGATCATGAACCTGATGTCACCGCCCGGCCGTATCGTGAACGGACGGGTGTTGTTCGAGGGCGAGGACCTGTTGCGGGTCAGCCCGGAACGGCTGCGACAGATCCGCGGAGGCGCAATCGGCCTGGTATTCCAGGAACCCGGTGCCGCTCTCAATCCGGTTTTCACGGTGGGCTATCAGATAAGCGAGGTGCTGCAACTGCATCGCGGTCTCACGAAGCGTGAGGCGGAAGCAGAAGCCGTACGGCTCCTCGGTGACACCGGTATTCCAGATCCTGAGAAGCGGTACAAGGCGTACCCCTTCGAACTCTCCGGCGGTATGCGTCAGCGCGCCGTCATCGCGATTGCCACCTGCACGCGACCCCGACTGCTCATCGCCGATGAACCGACCACGGCGCTGGATGTCACAGTACAGGCCGACATCCTCGACTTGCTGCGCCACCTCCAGGATCAGTACCAGATGGCCATCCTGCTGATCAGTCACGACCTCGGTGTGGTAGCAGGTATGGCCGATCGCGTGCTCGTCATGTACACGGGCAAGGCAATGGAGCTGGCCGGAGTGCGCGACATGTATCGCGATCCCCAACATCCCTACTCGCAGGGACTGCTCGGCTCGATCCCGCGACTGGGGGAGGGCAGGGGAGAGTTGCAGCGTGGAATACCCGGTGCGGTGCCGGATCTGCTGCAACTACCTCAGGGCTGCACGTTTCATCCCCGCTGTCCGATTGGCGACGCCTCCTGCCAAGCGGAGTTCCCGCCGCTACTCGAGCTGTCGCATGAACGATTGTGCGCCTGCTACAAGGTGAACGGCTGACATGGGTACTGCGGTCAACAGTCGCGAGTTGCTGAGCGTGCAGCAGTTGAAGACCTACTTCCCGATCGGAGGTCGCTGGACAGGTAAGCGCGGCTGGGTCCGTGCAGTTGACGGAGTAGACCTGACTATTGAGCGGGGCGAGGTCGTTGCGCTGGTAGGCGAGTCGGGGAGCGGCAAATCTACGTTTGGCAGATCGATCCTCGCTCTGGTGCCTCCGACGTCGGGGACGGTACACTTCGACGGCGCTGACGTGCTGACGCTGAGAGGCAAGGCGCTACGTGGTCTGCGCCGACGCATGCAGATCATCTTCCAGGATCCCTACTCTGCACTCAGCCCGCGGATGCAGATCAAGTCAATCGTCGCCGAGCCGCTGCGTCTCCACAAGCTCGTAGACAAACGTGCCGTCGAGGACACAGTTGCACGGCTGCTCGACGAGGTCGGGCTGGAGCCCTACTTCATGTACCGCTATCCGCACGAGATGAGTGGCGGTCAGCGTCAGCGCATTGCCATCGCACGAGCGCTGTCGCTGCAGCCCGACCTGCTCGTGGCTGACGAGCCCGTCTCCGCACTGGATGTATCTGTGCAGGCGCAGATACTGAGCATCCTGGTCGAGCTACAGCAGAAGCGACACATAGCGATGCTGTTCATCTCCCACGACTTGAGTGTTGTCGAGCAGATGGCCGATCGCGCGGCCGTCATGTATCTCGGCAAGATCGTGGAGCAGGCCCCTACGAGTCGCTTGTTGAATGCCCCACAACACCCCTACACGCAGGCCTTGATCTCGGCCGTGCCCGAGCCGGACCCGGAGAGCGGACGGGAACGTATCAAGCTGAGAGGCGAACCGCCCTCGCCTACCGAAGAGATCTCCGGCTGCCCTTTCGCGTCGCGCTGTCCGGAGGTGCAGGCAACCTGTTTGCGCGAGGCGCCCCAACTCGAGTTGAAAGCTGAGGAGCATCGGGTCGCCTGCCTGTTGCGCTAGAGCTGGTCAGGCGGCAGCGGAGTGACGTACTCGTTTCCGTTCCGTTGCCGATATGCAACATGCGATCAGAAACGAGGCACGGGAATCCGCCGTGCGTCAGTGGTCGAAGCGTGTGCGCAACTGCAGTTCCTGTGGCACGTTACCTGCCGACATTCTAAGGCTGCCCCAATTGGGGGGTCTTCCGATGCCACGCATCATGCGTCCAGCTGCTGTTGTAGCCACTCTCGGCTTGGCGACTGCCCTGCTCACCACCTGCAGTCTCGATGAGCTTATCAGTCCGCCTCCGGTTGGCCCGCTCACAACGTCGATATCCCAGATCGTCGACTCAGCAGCTGTCGGAAGCATCGAGCAAAGTGTTTTCACGATCAACGTGGCCATACCTGGTGAGCGTGCTGCAGCTTGGTCGGCAGCGAGCGCCGGCGAAAGCCCGTGGCTGTCACTGAGTGCCACTGCGGGAACGGCCTCGGACCGTATCACCGCTACGCTGATACCCACCAATCTTGCCATTGGGATCTACCAAGACACTGTCCTCTTCCAGGTGGGGAGAGAAGCATCGAGTCTCACCGAGCTACCGGTACGGTTCACCATACATCCCTGTTCCGTGGTAGATATCTCGCCTGATACAACGATCGCCGATTCTGTTACCACAGCGAGTTGCACGGCACCACGTCTTGCCGATCGTTTCGCGGCAGTGTTTGGATTCACGGCCGCTGCAGGCGACTCGGTTTCGGTATCGCTGACGTCGTCAGATTTCGATGCCTATGTCGTGCTGGACAGCACGATGGAAGCTGCGGCCCTGCCGGTAGCAGAAACTGACTCCTGCCAAGGTACCGAAGGTGATCCCTGTTTGATCTACGTGCTGCTGCCAGACAGTGGCCGGTATTTTGTTGCGGCGACCACGACAGATGAACGCCAAACGGGTGAGTTCAACCTTCAGGTCAGCCTACCGCGACCACCGCCTGCACCGAGTTATCTCGGACAGTTCATGCAGGACAGTGTGACCGAACTGCCGCTGGGAGGAGCGGTGTCCGACGGTTCGCTCGTGATCAAGTCAGCGTTGGATGACCCTGACATGGCGGACAGTATTCGATTGCAGGTAGAGGTGCAGCCGGTGGATCTCGCTTTTGTCGGCATTGCGACTGAAACGAGTTCCTTCGTCACCAGCGGCGACACTGCCCTCGTGGTGATCGCGGGCCTGGATGTCGATACGGAATACCGGTGGCAGGCACGTGCTGTCGATCAGACGACTAGGGCCAGCGGCTGGGTGCCGTTCGGTGGGAACGCCAACAGCGCGGCGGATTTCCGCGTAGCAGTGCCGAATGCGCCCGACGGTCCGAGCGAAATGGAGCAGTATCGCAGTGACGGAGCCACCGTGATCCCTCTGGGTCAGGCGACACCGGAGCGAACGGTGGTCATCGCTGCGACTGTCACCGATCCGGACGTGACCGATCAGTTGCGGCTCGACGTCGAGGTACAGCCCGTGGGGGTCGCTTTCACGGGGACGCCGATCGGGTCCAGTGTGCTCACCCCGAGCGGTGGCAGGGCCGTGGTGTCGATTCCGGGACTGGATGACGATGCGGAATACCACTGGCAGGCCCGGGTGGTCGACCAGGACGCGAACACCAGCGCCTGGATACAGTTTGGCGCTAACCCCGAGACCGAAGCAGATTTCAAGATCGCTGTGCCCGATGTGCCTTACGTTCCGGTTGACCTGACGCAACTCCGCTCGGATGGAATTACCGTCATCTCGGTAGGGGAGACTTTCGACGAGGCCACCGTAGTCTGCCGAGCCACGGTGAGCGATCCCGATCCCGGAGACCTGCTCCGCCTGCAAATCGAAACGCAACCGATTGGAATACCGTTTACCGGGTTCCCCAATGACTCCAGCACCCAGGTCTCCGGTGGTGGCACAGTCTCCGTAACCGTATCCGGCCTCCTTGACGATTTGTCATACCGTTGGCGTGCGCGCGTGACCGATCAGGATGGCAACGCCAGCGCCTGGGTCTCCTTCGGAGGCAATGCCGACGTCGATGTGGATTTTGCCGTGGCGATTCCTGCGAATGCGATCCGCTTCACAACGCAACCGAGTGCCGTAACGTACGGGACCACGTTCCAACCGCCGATAGCAGTTACTGCCCTGGAACCCTCCGGCATCATCGATACCAGTTTCACCGGACCAGTCACCGTTGCTATTGCAGCTAACAGCGGGACGCCTGGAGCGGTGTTGTCGGGGACGACCGTTCAGAATGCCGTTCTGGGTGTAGCCACCTTCGACGATCTGACAATCGATCTGGTTGGAACTGGATATGTCTTCACGGCGACGTCGTCAGATCTGCCCTCCGTGAACAGCGTTGCGTTCGACGTCTTGCCCGGATCGGCCGGAAGACTCGGTGTAGTCGTGCAACCCTCTGCGTCTGCACGAAGCGGCTTGGTCTTGGTACAGCAGCCCGTTGTGCAGATCCAAGACAGCGACGGCCACGAAGTCAGCGATTCCGGGCTGACCATCACCGCGGAAATCGCGAGTGGACCGGCCGGTGCCTCACTCAGCGCGGCTACGGCTATCACCAACGCCAGTGGCCTGGCGACGTTTGCAGGTCTGACAATCACCGGTGCAGTGGGAGACTACGTGTTGCGGTTCGTTAGCACCGGTCTCTTGCCGGAAGTATCTCAAGTGATAGCGCTCGCACCTGGCTTGGCGGATCCGACAACTACGACTGCGGTGGTTCCTACCGGAGTTGCCGGCTTCACTACCAAGATGGTGGTGACAGTAAGGGATGTGAGCGGCAACCGGCTATCCGGAGGGGGAGAAGTCATAACAGCGTCAGTGACTGGTGCTAATGTCGCTACGGCAACGGTGGAGGACCACGGTGATGGCACCTACACTGCTTCGTACACGCCTACCCAAGCGGGAAGCGACATTGTAGCCATAACCCTCAATGGTCAGCCTATCTCGGGCAGTCCGTACACCAGCGTGGTTACTTCTGTTACCGCGTCCCGCATGGCTCTGTATGCCGGTGATAATCAGACTGCAGTAGTCGAAACTGCCGTAGCCGTCCCGCCTGCGGTACTCGTCACTGACGAATACGGCAACGGCATAGCGGGAATTGAGGTGTCATTCACCGTCACGACCGGTGACGGAACCGTTAACCCCACAGTTCCCGTGGTAACGGACGCCGACGGAGTTGCTCGAGTCTACTCCTGGATCCTCGGCCCTCTCAGCGGCACTAACCAGCTGACCGCAGCGGCGGCATCGCTGGCGGGGAGTCCGGTCGTGTTCACCGCGACAGGTACGCCCGGTGCTGTCTCACCCTCACAGTCTGAGCTGACGGCGACCCCCGACAGCCTGGTCGCCGGCGGGTCGATCAGCACTATCACCGTCATCGCGCGCGACGCCAATGGGAATGCAATCAGTGATGCGGACGTGGTGTTGGCGGCGACCGGCGCGGGTAACACCTTGACGCAACCGGCTGGACCGACTGATGTGAACGGAGAGGTCACAGGTACGCTGAGTTCCACTGTTGCGGAGACGAAGACGGTGTCCGCCAGCGTGGATGGAACGACCATCTCCCAGACTGCGACGGTGGTGGTGACTGCAGGAGCTGCGAGTCGGTTGGGCATAACGACACAGCCGTCGGCGGTTGCTCAGAATGGCGTACCGTTCGCGCAGCAGCCGGTGATCCAGATCCAGGATGCCAACGGCAACAGTGTAAGTCAGTCGCAGGTGGAGGTCACCGTGTCGATCGCTTCCGGGGGCGGAACGCTCGGTGGTACCGTGTCACAGAACACCGACAACAATGGCGTGGCGACGTTCGAGCAACTGGCGATTACCGGGTTGGTGGGACCTCGGACGCTCAGCTTCGCTGCAACTGGCCTTATGGCTGCGACGTCAGACACAATCAACTTGATAGGCGGTGCGGCGACTCAGATGAGTATCGCGACACAGCCGTCGGCATCGGTGCAAAATGGCATTGCCTTCCCGCGCCAGCCCGTGATCCAGTTGCGGGATGCCAGTGGCAACGATGCCCCTCAATCAGGGGTGGTGGTTACGGCGTCGATCGCGTCCGGGGGTGGTACGTTGGGTGGGACCCTGTCGGTTGTGACCGACGCTAGCGGTGCGGCTTCCTTTACCGATTTGTCGGTCACTGGGACCGTCGGTGATCGCACGCTGCGGTTCAGGGCCACGGGCATGTCCGAGGTGCAATCCAACACCGTCACGGTGACGGCGGGGAACCCGAGTCAGCTGAGTATCACCACACAACCGCCAGGGTCGGCGGAGGTCGCCGTGCCGTTCGATCGGCAACCCGTGATTCAGTTGTTGGATATCAGCGGTAACACCGTGCCTCAGGCGGGAGTGGCGGTTACCGCCTCGGTCGAGACCGGCGGAGGCACGTTGGCAGGGACTGTGACGGTGCCGACTGATGCCAATGGAGTGGCGACGTTCACGGATCTGTCGCTCATAGGCCTGATTGGCGATCGTACGCTGCGGTTTGCCGCTCCCGATATAACCCCGGTCATATCGAACAAGATCGATCTGAAGGCCGGTGTTGCGACGCAGTTGAGCATAACAACACAGCCGTCGTCCGTTGTACAGAGTGGAACGCAGTTCAGTGAGCAGCCGGTGATTCAGTTGCTGGATGCAGGTGGCAACAACGTCAAACAGAACAAGGTGGTCGTGACTGCGTCCATCGCCACCGGTGACGGAACCCTCGGTGGCAATTTGACGGTCGAAACGGACAAGAACGGTGCGGCGAAGTTCAAGAATTTGATGATTACGGGTGTCGAAGGGGATCGTACTCTAATGTTCACCGCTGCCGGGTTCGCTGCCGTGACTTCGGCAACCGTGACGGTGACAGACGGATCGAGTGAAGTGATTCCCTGACCGCGAGGTCGCTACACTCGTCCAAATTGGCTCTACTAGCGATCTTACAGGAGCCATGTCCCAACGATTCGACCGGCGCAACGGGCGCGGGGCTGTCATTCTTTGCCGACGCGCTTGGATCATGTGGGTCGCCCTAGCGGCGACCGTGCTTGGGGGAGCCTGTGCCCCGCCGCCCCCGGTGGATAATCCTCTCATCGTGCCGCCAGTCGAGTTGTACGATAGCGTCGAGACCATCGTAGCGACGCCGGTCATTCTGCCCGAGGGCGTCGAAGCCGCCGACTACGTGCTGACCTGGTTCGACGGTCTGATCGAAAGCACGCTACGGGATGCCGGATTAACAGTCGTTCCGGCGCGGACGTACATCGAAATTTGGAACAGGATCAACCAAGAGGCGGGCGGCTTCTTTGATTCTTTCACCGGTGAGCGGGATGAGCCGCGCTATGAAGCCGGAGTAAATCAACTGTTCGATGAGCTGAAGGAGCGTTTCAGCCCCGATGCCATACTCTATCCCGAGATGTGGATCGTTGAAGCCCCCACTTCGCGTGGTTATGCCAGGTGGGATGGGACAACTCAACGGGTAGGCGCATCCGCAGCATCTGCCGTGCTAGCGCTGAGTCTGGCGATCGTGGTGCAGGACATGGACGCCGCCGAGCTGTACTCGAACGTGTGGGGGCTGGAGGTGCTGGAGCTGTACAACCGGTATCTTGAAGACTTCGTGCCGGTGCCCTCCGAGGCCCTCTTTGCTGACCAGGAGCGAAACACCACGGCCGTAATGGAAGCCCTGGATCCTCTGATCGATCGGCAGACGAGGCATGCGGCTGCTCGTCCTACGGGGCGGCCGCTCAATCTCGGTTTTGAGAGGTTGAGCGTCGACGCCGATGCACGGCCGTGGGGTTGGTCGGCAATGCGTACTCCCTCGACCATTGAGCTGCGCCTGGACAGTACGATCTACTGGGAAGGCACGCGATCTCTGCGGGTGAGCCGTTCCACATCTGGAGCCGACTCCAGCACGCACGACATACTGCGCCTCCACATACCGCCCCGCTTCGCGTGGGGACGCGAGGTCACGCTGCATGGCTGGGTTCGCAGTGCCAATGCCACCGGTGGCGGGCGTTTACGCTTGGAAGTGTGGCGACCGGGCGAAGTCATCGCCGCCGATTCGAGCGCGATGTGGCTCGAAGGAAGCCTGCCATCGACGCCCTACGAACTCTCGGTCTCGGTGGATTCGTCCGCGATGTACGTGGTCGTGATCCCGGAGTTTCGCGGAACCGGAACCGTCTGGTTCGACGATCTCGCAATTGAGGTGGGTGGGCTGCGATACGACGCTGTACCGGTCGCCGCTCCGCCAAGCGACTCGGAAGTCGCGTGGCTCGCACGACACACCACCAATATCGAGACGGTAGACGAGGCACGCGAGTCCGATCCGAATTATGCGGATCTCGCCCCGTTCAGAGAACTGGTGGGAGATGCCCGCGTGGTAGCCCTGGGAGAGGATACGCACGGCACGAGCGAGTTCTTTCGCGCAAAACACCGCTTGACGAGGTTCATGGTCGAGCACATGGGAGCCCGTGTCTTCGCCATCGAGGCGAATCAAGGTGCTGTGCGCAAGATCAACGACTACGTGCTCGGCGCACCGCACGATGTGCGCGACGTAATGCGTGCGATGTTCCGGGTCTGGAACACCGAGGAGATGCTGGAACTGATCGAATGGATGCGGCGCCACAACGCCGCGCATCCCGACACCGTCGTGCATTTCATGGGCTACGATATGCAGGATCCCTCTTTGCCGATCGACAGCGTCACCGCTTTCCTCGCCAGGGTGGCCCCGGTGATGGAAAGTCGGGTGCGCCAGCTGTATGAGGACTACCGCGAGGCCTGGCGTTCGGCTCCTTACCCCTTAGCACCCGACAGCGTGCGTGTGTCGTGGAAGCGCAATGCGGATTCAGCGTGGGCCATGGTGACCGGCGGTGTCGACACTTGGCTCGCAGCAGCGACTAGCGCCGCCGATACTGCCGACGTCGAATGGGCGGTGCAAAACGCGAACGTGATTCGCCAGGCAGCGCTGTCCGCGGTTACGTACCGGCTTGCCGATCGAGACAGCGCCATGGCCGTAAACATCGAGTGGATCCTCGACCGCTATCCGAAGAGCACACGAGTCGTCGTTTGGGCGCACAATGCGCACGTGGCCCGCGGGACCGATCCGGAACGCAGCTTCTACCAGGGCGGTTCAATGGGCGGGTTTCTCGGTCGTATCGTGGGTGACGACCTTCGTGTGGTAGGTCTCGTATCTTACGATGGCCAATACACCGCAACGGCGAGCTTCAGCGATCGTCGCGAAGTAACTGTTGATGCGGTTCCCGCACCGGTCGGCAGCGTGGAGCATGCACTGCATCGCATAGCCCAAGAGCGAAATGCGCGGTTCCTGCTCGCAGACCTGCGGCCCGCACGCACGGACCCGCCGGCCGCCTGGCTGAGGGAGTTGCGACCCACCCGACTGATCGGGTATGCGGCGTTCGATTTCGACTGGGAGACGATGGTGGTTCTCCCCCATGTGTTCGATGCTCTGCTATTTGTGGACCATGCCACAGGGTCACGACTACTGTCGCGGCGATAGAGGTCAACGGGTCGACCAAATACGCCTGATCCAAGGCACTGCCAACGCCACCGCATCCACATATTCCATCCTTCGCAGCCACAGGTCACTCAATCATGATCTCCTCACACTGCTCGCTCGACCTCGACCAACTTGAACGCGGGCGGCTGTTCTGATGACCCAGTGTCCGATTGCGGCGACCCCGCTGAAGTTGATCGAGTAAATGCGGCGGTGTCGTTCGTCCTTTTGTGCCTGAACGTAGCGCACCAGCCGACCTCCGACATACTTGTGAAAAAGGGTGCGAAATTGACTTAGACGGGACTGCGCCGTAACATTGGCGGTCGCCCTCAGGTAGATAGTACAATGCTGCGGAAGAACCACTGTGGGTCCGGAGTCCCCTCCCGGCCACTTCATCGGTGGCTTGCATAGCAATTCCCAGAGGGATCCTTCACGACGCCGTCGCGCTCGAGGCCGCAGGCTAACCATGCCCCGTCACCGGCAAACGCTACCCTCAGCCAGGCCGACTTCCGTGAGTCGGCAGGCGTGAGACGTATGCGAACTGACAACTGAGAACTGGAAACTGAGAACTCCATGCCTGAAATCGTCTCCCAACTCAAGACTGCGCTGGCCGACCGTTACGTAATCGAGCGGGAGTTGGGTGCCGGCGGTATGGCCATGGTGTATCTGGCTCACGACGTGAAACACGAGCGGAATGTGGCGCTCAAGGTGTTGCGGCCGGAGCTGGCCGCGGTGATCGGAGCAGAGCGCTTCCTCGCCGAGATCAAGGTCACCGCCAATCTGCAGCATCCCCACATACTGCCGCTGCACGATTCCGGGGAAGCCGATTCATTCCTGTATTACGTGATGCCGTATGTCGAGGGACAGACGCTGCGGGACAAGCTGGATCAAGAGAAGCAGCTGGGCATTGAAGAGGCCATCGAACTCACCAAGGGAGTGGCGAGTGCCTTGGACTACGCACACAGACAGGGCGTGATCCATCGGGACATCAAGCCGGAGAACGTGCTGATTCATGATGGCAATCCGTTGATCGCCGACTTTGGGATTGCTTTGGCGTTGAGTCATGCGGGTGGCAATCGCTTGACGGAGACCGGTCTCTCGATAGGAACTCCGCATTACATGAGTCCCGAGCAGGCCATGGGAGATCGGGAGCTGGACGCACGCAGCGACGTGTACAGTCTCGGCGCTATGCTGTACGAGATGTTGGCGGGCGACCCGCCGTACACGGGGAGCACGGCGCAGGCTATTGTGGCAAAGGTGATCACGGAGAAGGCCCCGCCGGTGACGGCGTCGCGCGACACGGTGCCGAGTCACGTGGCGGCAGCGATCCAGAAGGCGTTGAACAAACTGCCGGCCGATCGATTCAGCACTGCAGCACAGTTTGCCGACGCTCTGGCGAATCCAGCGTCTGCTGGTACAGCGCCCGTAGCCAGTACGGCCGAGGCCGCAGAAGAGAAGATGAGACCGCGGGCGGGTCGCGCTTTGTCCAGCTGGCAGCTTGGAGTTGCCATTGTTGCTGCGGTCGCGCTCGGAGCTGTTATTGGAGGGCTGCGACGGAACGCGCCGTCGGAAATGGAAGGTCCGGTTGCTCGTTTCACGCTGGGCGTTCGCTTGGGTGACGTCGACTTCGGTCAGGGACTCGAGCTCTCGGCGGATGGCAGTCAGCTGATCTACATCGGCGTGGGAGAAAACGGTGGCTCGCAGTTGTACCTGCGGCCGATGGACGAGGTTGAGTCCATCCCAATTGCCGGAACGGAAGGAAGTCTCGTGATGGTGCCGTTCTTGTCGCCGGACGGTGAACGTCTCGGGTTTTATGCCGACCAGCAACTGAGAACGGTTCCGGTGCGCGGTGGGGCGCCCCGTACTATCGCTCGGATGTCGCCGACAAGTGGGGGTGCGAGTTGGGGGCCAGACGATCAAATCGTGTTTCAGCCCGATTTTGGCGCCGGTCTCATGATCGTCGAGGCCGAGGGCGGCGACCCCCGACTGCTGACGTCAGTGGATACGTCCGCGGGCGAGCTGGATCATCGGTGGCCACACATCGTACCCAACGGAAAGTGGGTGCTGTTTACGCTTTGGAGGGGATCGGTCGGGTCTGCTCGGCTCGCCACGGTGTCACTCGAGACGGGTGAGGTCCGTGAGTTGCTCGACGGCTCTGACGGACGCTACATCGATGCCGGGTACCTCGTGTATGCCGGTCCCGAAGGTGCACTGCGCGCCGTTGCGTTTGATCCTGAAGGAGCGAACGTGGTGGGCGCACCGATCACTGTCGTTGACTCGCTACTCGTGGGTGGAGGTGGTGCAGCGCAGTACGCGCTGTCGCGCAACGGTACGCTCGCGTTCCTGAGCTCTCTAGGGAGCACCGTGCCGGTCCTGATGGACCGGAACGGCGGCAAGGTGGTGCTACCACTCGAACCAGGGGACTACCAGTCGCCGCGATTCTCACCCGACGGACAAGCACTCGCTCTGCAGTATCAGGAAGAGATCTGGGTGTATGACTTTGAGCTCGGCACATTCGGTCCGCTCACGCTCGGAGGAGGCTTCTATCCGCTTTGGACACCCGATGGCAAGCGCATCTTGTTCTCGCGATCTGAGGGACCGGATGTCAACATCTACTCGATCAGCTCGGACCGAGCAGGAGAACCTGTCGCGCTCGTGCAGGCCCCAGGTCAGCACCGCACCCAAGATCTGAGTCCCGACGGTGAGTACGCCTTGATGCGTCTCAACAACCTGGCCGCTACACCGGAGGCGGCGAGTGCAACACGGCTCGGTGCGTTGGGTTCGGCCGGGACCCGGCTCGGCCGAGCTGGAGGACAGTACGATCTGTATTGGCTTTCCCTCGAAGACGGCGGATCACCGGAGCCGTGGCTCATCAGTGAGTTCCTTGAGCGGTCACCCACGTTTTCACCCGACGGACATTGGGTGGTTTTCTCGTCGGATGAGTCCGGTCGCGACGAAGTGTACGTCCGACCATTCCCGGGACCGGGAGGGCGCGTTCAGGTCTCGACCGACGGTGGAACGGAACCGGCATGGTCGCCGGATGGACGAGAGTTGTTCTATCGGACCGGAGATCGATTTGAGGTAGTCTCGGTGCAGATTGGACCTTCGTTCCGGGTGCTGAGTCGCCCGACGACACTGTTCGAAGGACGCTACTACGCCTACCCCTGGCAGCGTGAATATGACGTCCACCCCGACGGCGACCGGTTTGTCCTCTTCCAGTACGAGGAAGAAGAAACGGAGCTAACGGTCATCGTGAACTGGATCGCGGGCGAGCTGGACCGACTTCGTGGGTCGGAGGGGAGGGGGTCGTGAGGGGAGACCGGAAGGGCGCCGACGGCCGACCACTTACAACTGTGAACTGAAGGCCGATAACCGTATGCCTGAGATCACCTCCCAACTAAAGACTGCGCTGGCCGACCGTTACGTAATCGAGCGGGAGCTGGGTGCCGGTGGCATGGCCTTGGTCTATCTCGCCCAGGATGTGAAACATGAGCGGAAGGTGGCGCTCAAGGTTTTGCGGCCGGAGCTCGCTGCAGTTATCGGAGCGGAGCGGTTCCTCACTGAGATCAAGGTCACTGCCAATCTGCAGCACCCCCACGTCCTGCCGCTGCACGATTCCGGGGAAGCTGAGTCGTTCCTGTACTACGTGATGCCGTATGTGGAGGGGCAGACCCTGCGCGACAAGTTGGATCAAGAAAAGCAGCTGGGCATTGAAGAGGCCATCGAGCTCACCAAAGGCGTAGCGAGTGCCTTGGACTACGCACACCGGCAGGGCGTGATTCATCGGGACATCAAGCCGGAGAACGTGCTGATTCATGATGGGCAGCCGTTGATTGCGGACTTTGGGATTGCATTGGCGGTGAGTCATGCGGGTGGCAATCGGTTGACGGAGACCGGCCTTTCAATCGGCACACCGCATTATATGAGTCCCGAGCAGGCGATGGGCGATCGGGAGCTGGACGCGCGCAGCGACGTGTACAGTCTCGGCGCTATGCTGTACGAGATGCTGGCTGGCGATCCGCCGTACACGGGCAGCACGGCGCAGGCGATCGTGGCGAAGGTGATCACGGAGAAGGCACCGCCGGTGACGGCGACACGCGACACGGTGCCGCCGCATGTGGCAGCGGCAATTGGAAAAGCACTCAACAAGCTGCCGGCCGATCGGTTCAGCAGTGCCGCACAGTTTGCCGAGGCGCTGAGCCATGCAGGGTTCGCAGCTCCGGTCACGCGCGAGGTCGAGGAGCCATCGACCATCGCGGTACCTTGGAGAACAACGAGCTTCGTCGCAGCATCCGTCGCCGTCGTGCTGCTGCTGCTGACGGGCTGGGCCCTAACGAGGCCGACGCCGACGATGCCTGTCACACGCTTCGCGGTCCTGATTGATGATGCGGAAGCGCTGTTCTTTTCCGGCCAGGGGAACTTCCCGCGCCTCGGCGTTGCACCCGATGGTTCGGAGCTGGTCTACGTCGGTGTGGATGCGGATCGCGGCAGGCGACTCTGGCACCGGCCGTTCGATCAGTTGAATGCCCGCCCACTCCCCGGAACCGAGGGGGCGTGGACACCGGTCTATGCGCCCGATGGAGATCGGGTGGCATTCCTGGTGGAAGACAACGGGTTTCACTTGAAGGTCCTTTCGCTTGCCGGGGGGCCGCCGGTGACGGTTCTCGATTCCGGCATCGGCAGCACTATCTCGTGGGGTCCCGACGACTTCCTCTATTTCCTCGACGAGGCGGGCATCGCCCTACGGCGAGTCCAGGCCACAGGGGGGCCGGTCGAGGGGGTCGCGACATTCAATGCGGAGCCCGGCGTAGGGTACGCGTGGCCGCATGTACTCCCGGGCGGCAAGGGTGTGATCGTTACCGCGGTCCCCACGAGCCAATCGCAGGCCTCGCAAGGGAACGTAACGACCCGCCAGTTGCAGCTCCATGCTTTCGATCTGGAGACCGGCGAGTCCCGGGCGACTGTTGCCGGTGCCTATGGGGTGTTCGCGGCCTCTGGGCACCTCGTGTACTCGACGGAAGAGAGTTCGCTGATGGCGGTGGCGTTTGACCCCATCTCTTTGGAGTTGGAAGGAAGGCCGACCGCGTTGCTCGAAGGCATCGACGTGAGAGTGGACGGCATCACCGATATCACGCTGTCCGACAACGGCGTGCTCGTCTATACGAACGAGAGCTTCAACGCTCCGGAGGAGGTTGCCTGGGTCGTCGGTTCGGGAGAGACCCAGAAGGTCGATCCGGGTTGGGTGCGCGACGTGGAGTTCGAGGCGCTTGTCCTCTCCCCTGACGGGAAGCGGGCCGCGGTCGTAATAGAAGAGGACAATCGCGGGGACGTCTGGATCAAGCAATTGGATCGCGGGCCTTTGTCTCGCCTCACGTTCGAAGGCGACTACAACGGATACCCCGCCTGGTCGCCGGACGG
>JBDGZZ010000041.1:0-22768 GCA_039588335.1 Gemmatimonadota bacterium
AGCCACGTTGCTCTGGATCAACCAGGAAGCGCGACTTTTCCAGATTCTGCTTACGCACCTTCAGGACCCTGCCGTCCTTCGTCTTGATGCGAGCGCGCACGGGGATATTCGCCATTGCCTGAGGGATCATGTGTACGCCCCCCATGACTCCTCCCCCCAATGCAGCCGAGCCTGCCACGACGGCCCCAACTGCTACTATGCCGGCGCCGGTCCACATCATCGCACGCTTGCGCCGGCGACCGAATTGGTCGCCGTAGCGCCACGCCGCAAACTCCGGGCGCAACGGCTCACCAATTCGCACGAGTTCGAGACCCTCTCGCAAACGTGCCAACCCTATCTCGTCAGTCGACATGCGCGTTCGCGTTTCACGAAACTCGCGCTCACATTCCTCGATCGCCTCCCACCGCTCTTCTATAGGAGTCAGGTTCCAACGCTCACACTTCCGACAAACGACCCAGAGTCGGCCTTTGTCTCCGTCGAATGCAAGCCTCCGCCCGACGGGGAAATGCTCTATGACCTCATTCTCTCCCAATGGCCTGTTACAGAACAGGCAGGTGGAGTACATGTGTCCCTCACAGAATGCGCGCGTTCAGTTTTGGCGCCGTGGCGCCCTGATTGTCTGCCCTCCCTGGTCCAGCACGAACGCGACCGCGCGATCGCCTTCTATTTCGAACGTCAGCCGGACGTCGTCTGCAGGCGGCGCACCAACAAAGACATGATCACCCAGGTAACGTAGCCTCACCTCTTGCTGCCCGGTTGCACGGACCATGAGACTGT
Source organism: Gemmatimonadota bacterium (assembly GCA_039588335.1). Taxonomy (GTDB): domain Bacteria; phylum Gemmatimonadota; class Gemmatimonadetes; order Gemmatimonadales; family GWC2-71-9. Next base: position 778 of record JBDGZZ010000041.1, read on the forward strand.
CACCTTGTTCAAAAACCTCGAGCTCCATTTGCCCAAGATCATACGTGCCTACGTATAGGGCTCGTTGCTCGCCGGACAGTGGCAGCTCAACGATGTTGGGCTCCCATAGAACGTTCATGATCTTCCACTCACCATTCCACTTGGCGAGGTGCAAGTAGTCGATGAAGTCCCTGGCCTCTGTTCTTACGGTGGCCATGTTCTTGAAGATGTCGAGGATGCGGACTTCTATTCCTCGCTCCTCAGCCGGTGGGTTGCCTCCCCCGCCCGCTCTGGTGTACTCCAACATCATCGACTTGGTAAGCGGTCTGATCAGATTATGGTTGGTGGCAGCGTTCACAGTGACGGTACGCTTCACGAAATCGGGATGAAGGGCGCGGTCCATCCGCTCGACGTTGCCATCGTAGTAGCCCTCTAGATAGTCGAGGGCAGCCCGTCTTATCGCTGCTGAGTCAGCCGAGTTCTGCCCTCCTGCACTCTGGGCAAGGGCGATCGACACCATAGCGACGGCAATGATGGTTCTCATTTCTTCATCCCTCCCTCGAATTCGCCCAACGCGTTAGCGCGATGCCCCAAGTTCTATCACACCAGAGTCCGTTCCACCCACGCCAACGATGCGCAGCCGAGCCACGTACTGTACGTCAAGTTCGTCGCGCCACACTCCGTAGACTCTATCGTCAACGAAGGCTCGTGGCGTAAATCGGTCAGGCATAGTCACCACACCCATGTATCGGCCATCCGGATCGAACACATCCCAGTCACGAGAGCCGATGTCCTGGGTCATGTCGTAGGTCTCCAGTTCCTCCTCGGTAACCTCCGCTGGAGGCCGGAGGTGCTGCACCCAGATACTCCCGTTCGGTCCGATCGACATGCTGACGAACGCCGGAAAGTACTCCGCGAAACCGATAGACTGGCGGGCTCGCTGCATAAACTCCATAAAGGCCTCAGGCGGAACGGCATCTCGGACCTGCTGCTCGATGACCTCCCACATCATCTCCTTGTCCCGCTCAGTCACGGGCGGCGGCTCCACCGGCTTGGTGACGATGCGCCGTAGGTTACCCTCCGGATCGAACACACTGATGCGGTACTCGTTGGTGATTCCGAAGAACAGATTCATGTCATCGGACAACGTCCACACGGGCTCGGCGGCAAACAACGTCCTCTGAGGACCTCGTTCGTTGCTCAGATCTATGCCCGCTCCGGGTGGAAATCGCATCAGAGTGTCAAGCACCGAACCGTCGGTTGCGAGGGTGACGATGAAGTCCATGCTGTCGAGTGCTGGCTGCTCGGGCAAAGAGAGAGGCCGCACCTGCTCCGCGACGACACCCGTCCGGGTGGCAACAATGGACATGGGAAGGCCTTCTTCGAGCCGGAGCGGGAAGCTACCCAAGCTCGTGCCGTTGGGCGCGTAGCGATTCACTCTTTGGTTGGCCAAGTCCGGAACGAGCAGCGTATCACCGGGGCCCATGAACAGCGCGCCAACCTGTGCGCCAAGTTCACCCGGGCCTGAACCGGGTTGCCCAATCGTCTGCTCGTACATTCCGTCGGGCGAGAACACGCGAACATCCCGTGCCTGCATATCGAGCACGAAGATTCGATCCCTGGAATCGACCGCGATGAGTCCGATCTGCCCGAACTGATACTCCAGGTCCCCTTCGAGGGAACCGATGCGAAGCTCTTCTTCCAGGGACCATTGGCTGGACGAGTTCCACAGACCCGTCGCTGGATTTTCGATGATAGCCACACCGGCACTGTCAGTGACCGTTCCGGTCCAACTGTCACCGCCCGTGCAGGCCGCGAAAACCAATGCCATCAAAGCGGCTGTCAGTTTGGTGTCTCTCATATGTCAACTCCTATTCAACTCAATGACTTCTATGGTGTAGGGTGTGTCCGCGTGAAAGTTACGCCGCTGGTGGTCTATTTGAGTCACCCACCGATCCGATTGGCCCGAGTAGTATCCATATTGGGAATATGCATATGTATAATACCTATCACATATACTGATATCTCGCAACCCCGGGCTCAGGGTAGAATTACCTAACTATCTGTAAATAATGGTTTTACTGGCTACGGATTTTGCGGGGTAGCTGGCCATGGCGCACGCTCCACTCGCTTACGAGCGGTGATGGAACCTTCCGATCATCCCATAGGTATTGATCATATGGATATATTGGTTATGTATTTCAGATGGCAATCTCAACACAATCCGGACCTGAGGTTCGCGTGAAAGATCGAGAAGTCGCATCGCTGCTACCGCTAACGCCATTGTCATTCCAGATACTCCTCGCCCTCGTGGATGGGGAGAGGCACGGATACGGAATCATGAAGGAGATCGAACGACGCACCAAGGGAAGAATGACGCCCGCCACGGGCCCACTGTACCTGGCTGCGCAACGGCTCATGGATCAAGGACTCATCGCGGAGTCAGATAAGCGCCCGGCCCCGGAGTTGGACGACCAGCGGCGCCGGTACTACGAGTTGACCCCATTCGGCCGCCAGGTGGCAGTTGCCGAGGTAGAACGCATGGCCTACCTGGTGGGCGTTGCCTTCGAGAAGAAACTCATCGACAGAGACATTTCCATCTCAGGCGGCGAATAGCACCGCAGGTTTTCGCTAGCCTCGCACCGCCCAGCGAATGATGTTACCAAGCTTCGGCGGTGTTCCCTGCATGAGGATGCCGACCCGGAAGATCCGGCCTCCAGCCCACACGAACAGCAAAGCAAACAACGCAATGCCCACCAACCCTGCCCAGGGTTGCCAAGCGGGAACCCCGGCAGGCGTTGCCTGGCGAACCAGCATGATTATTGGGGTGAATAACGGGAACAACGACATACCGGTGGCAAACGAGCTTTGGGGTTGCATCACGATGGGCATGAGCACGAACATCGGTATCATGAGGGGTAGGATGCTCGGGAACGCCATCGATTGCGCCTCGGTAGCATCATTGCACGCGGATCCCAGCGCCGCCCCCAACGCTCCGAACATCAAGACAGCCGCAACGACGTAGGCAAAGAACCAGGGCAGAATGTGGTACGGCACGTATTGGCCGAACCCGAGGTAGCGGACGGTGATGATCCCGCCGACGACGTACACGGTGGCTGCTGTAAGGGAAACACTGACACTCCCGATCAGCTTACCCATCATGAACTCGAATGGTTTGACCGACCCGAGCATTACCTCAGCTATTCGTTGAGACTTCTCTTCGGTGACCGCTTGAAGCAGGGGCGAAGCCCCCATCATGACCATGAGGAACATCAGCATCATTGGTATGATGGGGATGAGCAAGGCCTCCAACTCTGTCCTCCGCTCGGCATCGCTGATCTCACCCGTTTCCGGGTCGGCCGATACCAGTCCCAACCCTTCCGGGTAGATCCAATCGAATGCGTCGGGGATGACCGCCGGGTCAACGCCCGCATCGAGGAACCGCAGGCGGCGAAGTTCGTCGTTGAGCGGCCTTCCGATCCACTGTCGCACCTCATCGATAGCGGGGCTCTGGGCATAGTACGCGATCCGTGCCAACTGGGGATTGTCCCTCGGGTGGAGCACCCCCGTCCCGATTTCGAGTATCGCATGCAACTCACCGTCGCGGACTCTCTCCGATAGAGCGAGAAGGAGAGCAGGCCTCTCACCCTCCAAATCGTCGACGACCTCGAGCAGATATGCGGGCTGAGTTTTCTCTCCGCTCTCGACGTCGAACACCACGCTTGCATTCCTCGCTTCAGCCGCGCTGACGAGAACGTCCACGAGCAATCCTGAGCGGTCGATGACGGCAATCTTCTTGTCTCTGGTATCGACCCGGTCCTTGAACAGAGCCATACCGATTGCACTACCTCCCATGACCACGGGGGCCAGCACCAACCCTATGATGAAGCCCTTGGTCTTCACTATCGCTTTGTATTCCCTCCAAGCGACTCTCAGCAGCTTAGGCATGGTCCACCTCCTCTGCCTCCGGCCCCGCAATGCGCACGAAGATGTCGTGCAGAGACGGCCTCGCTATTTCGAAACTGTTGACGCGAGCACGGGCCATCATGGCAGCAAGAACTTCGTGTGGATCACCGCCTCGAGCTACGCGGAGTTCCTGCAGCTGTCCGTAGTTGCTGATCTTCTCGACACCGGGCAAGCCCCTCAACTCTCCGGCACCGCCCTCAACTCGAACTCGGATCGTGTCACTACCGTACTCGTCCTGAATCGTCGTCAACGTACCGTCGAGAACCTTTCTTCCTTTGAAGATCATGAAGATGAAGTCACACATCTTCTCAGCCATGGTCATGTCATGGGTCGAGAAGATCACGGTGGCCCCTGCAGCCTGAAGCTCGAGCACCGCTTCCCTGATCACATCCGTATTGACCGGGTCCAATCCGGTGAACGGCTCGTCCAGGATCACTAACTCGGGACCCGATACCACGGTAGCAATGAACTGGACCTTCTGGCTCATCCCTTTGCTGAGTGTCTCGACCTTCTTGTCGGCCCAATCCGCCAGCTCGAGTCGATCGATCCAACGGTCGACTTCGCGGCGGACATCTCCGTTCCGTTTGAGTCCACCGTAGAATGCGAGGATCTCTCTCACCTTCATCTTCTTGTAGAGCCCGCGTTCTTCGGGCATGTAGCCAATTCTGTCGGTGCAGGCCCCCCGAAGCTCTTCGCCGAACACTCGAATCGCTCCACCGTCCGGAATGAGAATGTTCATGATCATTCTCAACGTCGTGGTCTTTCCCGATCCGTTGGGGCCGATAAACCCGTACACGGTTCCCCGGGGTACGGTGAGTGACAGGTCGTCTACTGCGGTGACCTTTCCAAAGGTCTTGGTGACGTGATCGATATCGACGGCTTTCATATGTCACACCAAGTTTAGTGGAGGCTGGTTTAATGAGTATTCAATATATCTATTTGTGACATATGCATCAATGGCTGCCTCAAACCAGGGTGACCCATACCGGATGGGCGGTAGCTGTGTGGGAAGCCCTGAGCCCCGTCGCGCTTCCGCACGGCGGGGCTCAGGAATCACGGACAACGCGGGAACGTCGCCGGCGGGTTGGCTTTATCGAAGCAAGCCAGGGGGAACACCCGGCATCTTCTGTGGTTTCTCCGTAATGGATGACTTGGCGTCGTCGCCATGGCTCAGGAGAACCAGCTCCACCCCCTCAACTCCCTCCAACTTCACCATGCCGAATGGAACATTGGCGGAAACCCAGATGTCCGCCGTCTCGTTGTCGTCACTCACTCTCAGGTGCAGCACCTCGAACTTCCCTGCCGGGACCGTCACGTCTTCGCGTCCGACCAGCTCGGCATTCTCGCAAGCGGAAGCGGCATCCTGTGCCGGATTCTCGGTGCCGCGCCCTTGCATCATGCCCAACATCTGTTCGGATACGATCATCGCGGGCTGATCACCCATCTTTACAACCGCGCGCTGGATGTCGCTCTGCTCATACGGGTACGACGGAATCAGCAGCTGCATGATCATGGCGCCCATCGGACTCTCCATCCTCGTCTCGTACCAGAAGTGTTCCTTACCTGCGGTCTCCTCTGTTCCCACGACCGCGAATCTGGACGTAGCAGTGCCCTCCGCCGAGGTTATCTCGTATTCCGCCCACTGCCCTACCGTCAGCCGCCGGAATTGGCTGCATACCTCTTCCAGGTCTTGCGCCAACAGAGATGGGCTGGCGCACGTGAGGATTGCTGCTGCAGTGAGGACGGATCGCATCATGTTCTCCCCCGTTTGCTTTACAATGAAGAAACGGTCGACTTCAAAACACTCGCATGTTTGCCGGGGATTGGGAAGGGCACGTCCTGGCGATCGGTGCCGCTGTAAAACGGTATGGCGTCCGCGCGCGTTCTAGCCAGTTTGCTCACACCACTCTCTAGCGTTTTGGAACATTCTCAGCCACGGAGAGGCGGTGAGCGAACTCTTCATGTCACGCGGCATCCAGCCCCAGTGCCACTTCAGAAACGTACGCTCCGGATGTGGCATCATTGCTAGGTGACGTCCGTCAGGAGAACAGAGTCCGGTGATCCCTTCAGGAGAACTGTTGGGATTGAAGGGATAGCCCTCGGTCACGACCCCTCGATCGTCCACGAACCTGATCGGCGCCAGGTTCTCGCACTTGATCTTCTCGAGAACTTTCTTGTCAGGGAAGAAGGCCTGTCCTTCTCCGTGCTGTACCCAGATACCCAGGGTGGAGCCCTCCATCCCCCGTAGCATGATCGCGGGGCTCTCCTGGATCCGTACAGTTGCGAACCGGGACTCGAATCTGCCGGAGCCGTTCTGGATGAACCGAGGCTGCGTCTCGTCCGAAATTCCCGGCCATGGTACCCATCCGAGCAAGGCGTGTAGCTGACAGCCGTTACATACACCGAGGCTGAAAGTGTCGGGGCGTTCGTAGAAATCCTGGAACCGTCTCCAAATCCCGTCGTTGAACCGAATCACTCCGGCCCAACCCTTCGCCGAGTCCAACACATCAGCGTAGCTGAATCCGCCGACGAATACCACCCCCCGGAAGTCATCGAGCTGAATCCTCCCAGCAAGCAAGTCGGACATGGCTATGTCCCATGGCTCAAACCCAGCCGAGAAGAATGCGGACGCCATTTCCCGATCTCCGTTGCTCCCCTCTTCCCTCACGATCGCTACTCGCGGCTTGGCCGTCGCATCCATCAACTTTCTGGAAGTAGGCTCGACGTTGAAGGTGACCGTGTACTCAGGACCAATGCGGTCGCGTAGCCCACCACGCTCTTGCCCAACGTGGTCCGGATTCGCCTGTAGTCGATCGATCTCGAAACTCGTGCATTCCCACAGGTCCCTGAGGTCGCGCACGTCATCGTCCAGCACTGCCGTTCCGAGACACCGAATCCGTACTGTAGTATCGCCTTCCGTCTTCCCGATGGACGTACAAGGAACGTCCGCCGACTCGAATGCCGACATCGCCCGGGCCTCATCCTCTTCGGCGACTTCCAGAACCAGTCCCAGTTCCTCCGAGAACAACAGCGAAATAGCTGTGGCAGAGTCTCCATCGAGGTCTACGTCGATTCCACAGTTACCGGCAAAGGCCATCTCCAGCAGGGTCGTCACCAGGCCGCCGTCACTGCGGTCATGCCCGGCGGTTACGACTCCATCACTGATCAGATCCTGCACCACCGTGAAGGCGCGTTTCAGCAACGCCGCGTCGTCCACGTCGGGAGGCTCATCTCCAATCTGGCCAAACACGTGCGCCAGTGAAGAACCTCCCAGGCGCTGTTTGCCACCACTCAAATCGACGTAGAGAAGGCGGCCCGTCCCGGGAAGCTGGAGATCCGGCGTGACAGTCTCAGTTATGTCGGGGCATGTCACGTAAGCCGAGACAACCAGCGAGCCAGGCGCCTTTACGGTTTCGTCAACTCCTCCCCGATTCGGTGCGAGCGCGGCCATCGAAAGACTGTCTTTGCCACCGTCGATGGCAATGCCGAGTTCGATGAGGATGGCTCGGAGCGCCACCGCGGCGTCGTATAGAGCTGCCCCTTCTCCGGGGAGCTTGGCTGCCCACATCCAGTTGCCCGAACACTTCACATCTTCCAGAGCGCTCACGCGAGCCCAAACCAGGTTGGTTAGCGCTTCGCCCACACTCATGCGCGCCATCCCGGCTGGATCCAGCAGACCCTTGATCGGCTGCTCCCCTATCGCAGTTGCGGCACCTGTCGTTCCGAAGTGGCTCTGCGCGATAACCGCCACATCGGCTACCGTTAGCTGCAGGGGTCCGGCACAAGGCTGTTGGGCAATGAGGCCGGTGACTGCACGGTCGACCTTCGTTGTCAGAAAACGCTTGGAGCCTACCGACAGAAGCCTGAGGACCCGATCGAGAGCACTCCGCACTGTGAGCCCGTCAGGCAGCTGGAGCGGTGCAGTCGTCGGTTCCATGCGCTCGAGCTCGAACGTCTTCTGTGGCATGTCACCGAGTACAGTCTCGAGGTCGAGATTCACCGGAGTCGATCCATCGGCTTCATCGTGCAGGATGATCTTCCCATCACCAGTGATCTGGCCGACAAGGGCGACAGGTACCTTCTCCCTGTTACACAGGGATTGGAACAAGTCGGCATGCTCCGGTCGAAGCAGGAGCGCATCCTGTTCCTGATACTCGGCTCCCCAAATCTCGAGTACGGACAGGGTCTCGTCACCCAGCGGGATCTTACGCACATCGATCCGGGCGCCCGCCGGGTCCACGATCTCCTTTAACACGTTGCAGTTCCCGCCTGCTCCCTGGTCGTGAATGCTGACGATCGGATTCCCGTCTCCCAACTCCACGCACGCTCTGATTACCCGGTTCACCTTCTGTTCCATCTCGGCGTCGCCGCGTTGAACGGCATTGAAGTCGAGCTCGGCCACGTTCTCTCCCTGCACCATGCTCGACGCAGCGCCACCACCCATCCCGATGCGATACGCGGGCCCTCCGATCTTGACCACCCACATGCCGGTAGCGGGCTTCTCCTTTTCGAGGTGATGCGCATCCATCTGCCCGATGCCACCGCTGAACATGATCGGCTTGATCCACTCTCGGCGCTCACCGCCGGGCAGTCTCAGACCAAAGGAGCGCGTGAAGCCCTGTATGACCGGTTCGCCGAACTTGTTTCCGTAGTCGGACGCCCCGTTGCTAGCTTCGATCTCTATTTGGAGGGGTGTCGCCAGATTACCTGGATAGGCGAAGTCGCCGGCCTCCCATGGCAAATCGTAATCCGGGATCTGGAGATTGCCTACACAATAGGCAGTCGTTCCAGCCACGACCAACGAACCGCGCCCGGTGGCGTGTACGTCACGGATACGTCCGCCGGTTCCCGTCTCCGCTCCCGGAAATGGAGCGACCCCAGATGGGAAATTGTGCGTCTCCGCAGTGAAGATGACGTCGTAGTCGAGATCGACCCGGTCAAACGGAGATGGCCTGCCTGGAAGGCGCGGCACGATCGATTCGATTCGGTAGCCCCGAATCGCACTGGAGTTGTCCTTGAACGCGATGGCGCTGTTATTGGGGTTGGCAATCAGAGGATCCTGGATCAGCCCGATGAGATGCTGCGGCACCTCGACCCCGCCGACGAACAACCTACCTTTGAAGAACCAGTGCCGAGAGTGTTCGCTGTTTGATTGGGCAATGTCGAAACACTCAACGTTGGTCGGATTGCGCCCGACCCTCTCGCGAAACAGCGTGGTGTAGTAGTCGAGGTCCCACTCATCGAAGGCAAGGCCAAGCTCGCGGTTGATTCGTTCCAGCGCTGCCCGCCCTTCCTCCATTAGTGGAATTTCAAACGTTGGCTCCGGCTCGATACCCGTTTCGAACGAGTCCAGCGGTTTCGGATACCGACATTCCGTCATCCGGTCATGCACCACGCCCAGAAAAGCCGATATCTGGTCGTTACTCAACTGACGCGGCGTCTCGAGCAGGTAGCGCCGGGATCGCTCGATTCGGCGAATGCCGGTCAAGCCGCACGCCCGGCAAATCGACACTGCGTTGGTCGACCATGCAGTCGTGAAGTTCATCCGGGGGCCGACCTCCAGCACCTCGCCATCTCGTCCCAGTATAGATTCCGGCCGCAGTTGGTCTGGTTCGAACGTCTCTCCCAGCAGCCACTGAAGGACCCGGAGTTCCTCTGGTTTCAGCGCCTCAACGACCTGCACATTGAAGCAGTACTCCGTTTCGATTGCCGTTATGCCGGGTAGGATGTTGGCCCGCACGTTTGCAAGCAGCGCGTTCCTGCTGGCGGGCGAAACACCGGGTGCGCGGTAGAGATGGAGCAGGTTCATAGGCAGCTTGGTAGAGAATCTACACTGACCGTCAAGCCGTGGCGCCGGCCCCTGAAAGAGACTCTGGCTCCTATGGGTGGCCCTCCACGAGTGGGGCCGATGAGAATCCTCGCAGAGCCAGAAGCCACTGTCGAGTCATGATCTCCAGAGCCGCTCTGCCCTTCTCAGGATTTGCCAGAGTTGGATCGCCGAACAATCCCGTTTCAGAAAATCCCGGATCTCCCCGATTGCGGGAAAAAAGCCCCGGCTTGTAGCCCGGATAGTCTCCGGGAGGATCCTCTCCGTAGTCGGGCACCGCGCGATCCATGTGAACGAGATGTTCCTGCAGGTATAGATGAATGGACGTTTCCAATTCACCCGCATGGCCTCCGGCTTCCTGCTCCTGGAGCGCCTCCATTTCTGCGGTCTCGAGGTCGTCCCACGATACTACGAGAGTAGGTGTGCCGGTCTGCGTGCGAATCTCACGCGCGGCGATCGATATCGGCAGTCCGGTGGCCCGCGAGATCCCCGTATTCAAGAAAACAATCCTCTGTGCTCCCTGCTTTACCAGGGAATGGGCTACCTGGAAGACATATTGTCCGAATACTGCCGGATCCGCTACTTCGGTTCCCGGAAACTCCCTGAAGGCGGGGAACCAGCCATGTACAATTGCCGGAGCGACAACTACCGGTAATGCATCCACGGCCTGCCGGCAGAGGTACTCCATGACCACCTGGTCAGCGTTCATAGGCAGATGGGGACCGTGCTCCTTGGCACCTGCGCCAAACGGGATAACCACCAGTGGGGCCTCACGCAGCAGCGCCTCGGCTTCGGGCCAGGAGAGCTCGCCGAGGTAGGCTCCCGCGTCTTGGGCATTCGCATTTGCGGAGACGATGCTCGCGCATAATGTCAACGGAAATGCGAGACGTACAAACATTGCCGGATCCTCACTCGGAAGCTCTAATCCTTCTCAATCCTGCCATTTACGTACGAGAACGAATCTCCTGGACGCGTCGCGTAGTACACAGATGTCTTCACATTTTCCTTGCTGATCTCCCGAGCGAAGCGTTCGTAGAGATCTTCGTTGTCACCATGGTGCATCGGGAAAGTGACGCGCGGCCTCAGTACCTCGATGGTGTACCTGTCGCCGTTGTTGATTGCGCCTCCACCGATCCGGCCGAACGTGGAAATGAATGCAATGTCGATCGACTTGTTCAAGCTAGCCAAGTAATCGATGTTGTCCTTGAACGTTGGGTTGGGCTCGTCGGCCACAGTTCCGTGATCGCCAGAGTGATATATGGCCAATCCGTCCAGCATAACTAGAAACGCGACCTCGGGAATTCGATCAAACTCGTGATTCACGGTCACAATCTCCATACCACCGAGCGTACGCGTTCCCCGAAGGTCCGCAAGACAGACATGCTCCTTACAGGCCGGAGTCTCCCAGCCAAACACATAAGTGATATGCTCCACTTCATCTTCCCAACGAAGGATCCCTGGGTCGTAATGATCTGAATGTTGATGTGTCACGAACACGACGACGTTCTGGTCGGCAATTTCCGCGGGATCGATGAAACCATGGTCGAGTGAACGTCCACTGTGATTCGCCTGTCCCGCCACATAGTCGAATATCAGAAGATGGCTGCCGGTTTTGACCGCCCAGCCTGAGTGGTCCAGATACCAGATCGTGGCCCGGCCTTCCTCCACACGGGCGGTCAGCAGCTCACGGGCGGTTTGTGCCGCAATTGGCGGGCCCACGACAGTCGTCATAGTTGCCGCGACGACCATGTTGCAAGCGGTGGTCAACCTCATCGTCCGTAAAGCCTCAGCGCTTCGTCCGACACTCCGTGTCCCGTGGGAAAAGGCTCAACACAACTCACGTCAGCACCCGCAGAAACCAGGGCGCTGATGATGGCGGCACAGTTACGATCATCTCCATCAGAATTGGCGTAACCCCAGACCGTCGAGTCCAGCACGGTGCCACCATAGGTGTTCTTCGCCTCTAATGGCGCTCCACGTGCAAGCAGAGATTCGACGGTGTCCAGATGGCCATACCAAGCAGCCCAGTGCAGCGACGTGAATCCTTGTTCATCCGCTGTGGCTATATCTATGCCCGAATCGAGCATCAGGCTCACCGCCCCCGTTTGCCCCCGTTTGGCCAGCTCAACTATGTGAGCCCTGTCTTCGGGCGGCAGAGATTCGACGATTCCCGGCATCTCGTTCAGCAGACCCTCAACAGCTTTGCCGTCGGCACTTGCGCATGCAGCCAGGAACCGATCGTTCGTCCCTAGATCACCGGCTGCACCGTGTCTCAGCAAGACATCGATTATGTCCTGGCGACCGAATCGCGACGCCAGGTTGAAAGCACTCCTGCCGTCGCCGCGAGGCACGTTAACGTTGGCCCCATGATCGATCAGCAACTCAATGAACTCCAGGCGGCGGTCACGCATTATGGCCTGGTGTAATGCGGTCTTGCCCCGAACACCCATTTCGTTCGGGTCGGCCCCCAGCTCCAGGATGACCCGCACACCTTCAATGTTGTCGAAGTCCAGTTTCCGCAACAGCACGTTGGCCTGTCGCTTTGCATCCATTCCAAACTCGAACAGGACTCTTATACAGTTGTCGTGAGCAAACTCCGCAACGTGGTACGATGCGCCGTCGTCGTTCACGTCGGCGCCCGACTCGAGCAACAGCTTGGCGAGTGCCGCGTAGTTGCTCACTCCGCAGGCTCCGTAAAGAGCCGTCTCTTTCTCATCTCCCAGCATGAAGAAAGTGTTGGGATCTGCACCATTTGCCAGGAGGAGCTCCGCAGCCCGGACGATTCGCCCCGCTCTTTCGGGTTCGCTCGGATCTCGCAGGAAGCGGGAGAAGCACAGGTATAACAGCGGCTCCCAACCTCGGGGCCCACCTTTGCACCGGGCCAACTCGGGATCGATCGACAGGAATTGCTTCAGCGCTTCAACCTCACCCAACACCGCTGTCGTGAAGACGTTGGCAGTCGCGACCGCGGGATCCTCCTCGATCATCGACCTGGCTAGTTCGAGTTCCCGTGGATGTGACTGATCGATCAACGCGCAGTCTGTTGCGCATGCAGTCTCGAGGAAACTATCGACCTTCTGGCCTCCGTCAGGTTGGTCAGTCATTGGCCGTACCCCGACTCCCGCGGAACCATTCGAGCCGGTCAACTTCGGCTTGTGACTGGGCTCCGCTGCTCGTTGGCAGTGCGGAGCATGTTAGGACAGGTATGAGAGACCGTCCGATACGCTTGGGGGCACGGCTAGAGCTGGCTGCGACAGTATTGGATGACATGGTAAGATCCGGTTAGGCCAACTACTCGGGTTGGGGTGGCTCCCAGAGTTCGATACGATTCCCCTCCGGATCCATTACCCAACCGAACCGGCCGTACTCTGAATCTTCCGTCTTGTCGTCCACTGTAACACCCTCCGCTCTCAGTTGCTCTAGGAGGCCGTGTAGGTCAGCCACACGAAAATTCACCATAAAGGACGCGCTGCTTGGATCGAAGTACTTGGTATCGTCACGGAACGGGGCCCAGACGGTGTATCCGACCTGTTCAGGCTTCTCCTTCTCCCGCCACTCGAAGATCACTGATCCGTCTTTCGATGGCACGATCCCAAGTCGTTCACGGTACCATTCCTTGAGTTCATCTGGATCGTGCGCCTTGAAGAAAATGCCTCCAATACCTGTCACTCGCTCCATGATAAGCTCCTCCGCCGATCGATGTTGGGATGGATACCGAATGGTGCCTTCGGGAAAATGCCCGAGGGGCCACCGAAGCGCCAGCCGCAATATCGCGGTTGTCGCTTCAGTGGCCCCTGCGATGTACGTCACGTCCTGGGGTACCCCTCGGCGGACGTGAGATTTCAGGAAGGCTTAGGGGCCTGTCCCAACCCAGTTCTCCATAAACTCGCGCTCACCCCCTTCGCTTTCCTCTAACAATGCCTGGAATATCGCTCTCAGTTGTTCGTACGGCAGGGTACCGATGATCATCCTGTTGTTCAATATCATGGTGGGGGTAGACCTAATCCCATGCGAATAGCTGTCAGAGGTCTTTTCGTACTCCATGCCGGTGTTGATTATCTGGTCCACGAGTTCCTTCGTCTCGGCATTATCGAGTGCCGCTTCCACTCCGTACCTCCTAGCGAGTTCGCTACGCCACTCTGAACTCGTCTTTGCTTCGCGGAAGTTCGCCCAGATCTCGTCATGTATCTGAAGGAACTTGTTCGGATCGTACGCTGACATGTATGACAGGTCGCACGCTCCGGGGTGCTTGTCCTTCTCCACCACTTGATTGCACTCTGCTTCCAAAGGAAAGAACTGAAACGCAATGTTGACCTTCCCGCTGAATTCCTCCTTCAACCGGTCTAGCTGCTCCGTGAGGAAGAGGCAGTCAGGGCACAAGAGGTCTCCGTACTCTATGACTCGTATTGGTGCGTCTTCGAATTCCTCAGTTGCTTTGGCAGTCCAAAACGGAGATATAACGCTTGGGCTGGCCACCAACGGAAGATTGTAGAACTCCTTCACCACCCTCGCCGCCACACCACCCGACTGAGCTTCCTGTTTTGCCTCCGTGAACTCAGCAAAGCCATAGGCACCCATCAGCGTAACTCCTCCGAAGGCCGCTAGGTGGAGCAATGAAGGACGGGAGTATCGGGCCAAACGATTCGGCTGATTTCGGTCGATGCCGTACCTGGCAAACAGCACGAAGCTGAACAGTGCAGAAACAAAGAACGCACTGCAGTAGAGACAGAGGCTGCGCAGGTATAGAGCGGAGAACAGAAACAGCACCACGACACCCACCGCGTTCAGCATAGCCAGCGTCTTGTTCGTGCGCTCAAATTTGGCTGACGGGAATAGAACACCAAGCACCACGAGCGCTCCGACCAAGAGGCCAAAGTACCCCAAGGGGATGCCAGCAAAGTGAGAGATCATAGAGAAGGCGGAGCTGTCGCAGTTGAAGAACGCGTTGATATCGCAGACGGATCCTTCGTAGAGCGACTCGGGGTAGTTGGCCGCGTAGAAGTGATTGACGGTGATGATGGACGAAACCATCATTCCGACGCCGGCAACGAAGCTGAGCGTCCTGAGTCCCGGTTTGCCGCTCAGTGTCAGTGAATCTTCCACTGGTCCTCCTTTAACTGCCTAAATCTAAGGAGCGACCTTCCTCCAATCCGTAACTTCTCCTAAAGAAAGCGTGAAGCGTTCATGAGAGTGGGACGTTGCGACGATTGAGGCTTTTCTGCAGTCCAAGCACCAAGACAACTACCGCTATCATCTGCACCAAATGGAACACACCGTTGTGGTCGAACGCCCATATCAGATTCAATGTGACCGATCCCGACGCCTGGATACCGGCTGCAACGATGTTGAGTACGATTGCAGATGCCATGAGACCTGCGCCGTCCAGACGGTGACGAACGGCCAGATACGCGTAGATACACAGGGCCAGCAACATTGCAGCGGCCTCGTAGATGATGAATACCAGGAACGTACCGCTGGCCAGCTGGGTAAGCAGGAAGAACATGACAGCCACTACCACAGCGGCCGGTAGGACGCGGCTGGCCGTTTCCCGTCCCAGCCAATCGTACGTGGCCGCAACAACGAAGAGCGCAACGAGCAATCCCAGCAGGAGATACAGTGGCCGCCAGATTAGTTCCCGCAAGTCCTCTGACCATTGAAAGCCATGTGCCACTGCCCCGAGTAGAGATGCCACAACCAGAGTTGCCAGCACCCAAGACCAAACACCCACCTTCCAGGAATCGCGGTCGCGGTACCGAAACAGGCGTATTACGCTAGCTGCTGCCAGGAGTCCAAGCAGGACATCTGTGGCCGCCGTTGTCAGTTCGGTCGGGCTGCTATTGAACTGGAGCGCCACCGCGAGTAACGGTCGGATTGATGTGTGCACAGTGATTACGGGCTACAGGCACTTGAAGAGCTGTGCTTGTCGTCCCCGAATCAATGAGAAGGTACCAACGGAGTCACCGCTATCCAGCAAGCGTATGTGTAGCGTCATGTTGCTGCCATCGGTCCATCCCAGGTAGCTCGCGGGATGCTCATCCGGCTCCTCGCTCTCTATCACCGGTCCTCCGTGTTCCAGCACGTGGATCCCGGTTGTCTCGAATCCGCCGTCCGCATCTGGATCCACGGGCCAGACCATCGTGCCGCGGGCGCAGTCGTACTCGAGAGATGCTCCTGAGTCCACCAATGTCAGTAGTATGTGCTCACCACCCCATTCGCCCACGAGATCCGGTGCTGCAAGATCCCGTCCGCATGCAGCCACCAAACAGAGAGACCCTAGAAGAGTAAGGCCCCCTACAACCGCTCCTGCGGTCCGGCGGAGCTGCTCCTCACGGTGCCGCTCACCATAGCTCACGGGATCGACCTATTCGGGCTCCAGCATCACCGCCGTGCCGTAGGCCAGCAATTCGGCGGCGCCAGACATGACCTGTGATGTAACGAACCTGACATTGATGATGGCATCTGCCTGTAGCTTCTCCGCCTGTAGCTCCATTCGCCTGAGACTCTCGTTGCGAGCCTCCACCAGCATCTCGGTGTATTCCTTGATTTCTCCACCGACCAGTGTTCTCAGAGCAGCAAGTAGATCCTTGCCAATGTGTTTGGCTCGAATCGTACTGCCCCGCACCAATCCACGAACCTCGCTCACTCGGTGACCGGGCACAAAATCTGTATTGACTATGATCATGCTGTTATTGCCTCCACTCGGAGGTGAAATCCAATTGGATCAGAAATCCTCTCGGAGTTCTTTGTCCCGTTCTAGTTCTTCCAGCCGCTCCCAGATCATTGAGCCCAACAGTAGCACGAGCCCGACTGCGGCGGCGGCCAATCCCACTTGCACCGCTAGTGGCAGGCTACGCAACCATGGCCACAAGAACCGCAGCGGTTCGATCACCCACGTTAGCAGGACTACGGCCCCAACGCCAACAAACAGGAAACCCAGTATCCTCACCAGTCTAATCACGCCGGACGTCTCCTTCAGCACGGTAATCTTGAACTCGCTCAGCGATAAGAGACACGAGCACCAGCAGTCCGCCGGTCGTCACCAGTCCGAGGCCGACTCCCAGTTGGACGGGAAGATCAACGAACCGCAGTATCCAGCTAACCGACTCGTACAGCAGCACGGCGGCTACAACCAGGATACCACCGCGCCAGAGTACCAGTCCGAGTACGTGGATGACCTTCATGTCACCCCAAGCGTCGAGTCGTCAGTCGTGGTGATCGGCCGGTCTGAGGTTCTCCGCCCCGGGGAGTCTCCCTATCAGCTGCGCCGGATCATGGATCAGGATCGGCAGGTGCTGAGGACAGATCCGGATAGCCGATCCTCTGTATTCCACTGGTATCAGTGGTGTTTGGTCCGAATTCCGACTGCAGACGATGCACATGCTCTCCGAAGCCTCACTCATCTATCACTCCTTTTGCCAACGGATCTCCATTCCGTCACGGTCCCCTAACGCCCCGCGTAGGATGTCGAGCAACCCTTCATCGATCCCCGCGTCCTCGAACATATCCAGTGTTCCACGGTCGATAAAGTAGTCTTGGTCAGTCGTCGCTTCTTCCTCTAGTTGGTCGATAAGAAACTGAAGCTGGTCACTTGTGAGAGTGCCGATCTCGACACCGCTGACGTTGTCGTAGAGTCGAATCACTGGTTCCTCCTCATTCTCGTTCCACCACTTGATCGCTCTCTTGCCACGCACTCGATCCGACGCGGCTGGCATCATCGCTGCTCCTACCTGTCCCCGCAATCGCAGCAAACCGCTCAAGTACAGCCGAAGCCGGTGACTCTCTGACGTCACGGATCAACTGGTCTGCATCCATGTTCTGCTCTACCAGAGAATCTCTTTGCTTTTCGATGTACCGCACCATCACGGGCCCGGTGAACTCCGGATGGAATTGCACACCCCACGCACACGACCCGACCCTGAACGCCTGCATGGGCTCGAAATCACTCATCGCCAGCCGAATGGCTCCCTCGGGAAGCTCCAGGACAGACTGTGCGTGCGAGCAGTGGGCCTCGAACACAGGCGGTAAAACGCCGAACAGCGGATCCCTGCTCGCTTCCGGAAGGACCTTCACCGAGACGGTACCCACTTCACGCCCCTCGGGATGATAGTCTACCCTGCCACCCAGGCTATGTGCCAGTAGCTGGTGACCGTAGCATATCCCGAGTATCGGCATATTCTCGCTGACGGCGCGGCAGATCCACTCAGCAGCAGATCTCACCCACGGCTGGCCATCCGTGACCATCTCGTGCGCTCCCGTTATGACGACGGCATCTGTATTTCGGTCCTCTGGAACACCGTGCTGCTGCAGGTCTACCACTTGGACGGATGACTGAGAAATGCCCAACCCTGCCTCCACCCAATCCTCGAAATCACCATGATGCTCGGCGATATCCGGGTGCGTCGACCCGGCTTTCAGTATCGTTACGTGTGGGCTCACTGACACTCCGCTGATTTGACCAACTCCTCGAGTGCCGCACGGTGGTTTGCTGATAGCCCGTCGATCGCTACTTCCCCGCGGTAATCGGCAACCAACTCGCCTGCATCGGATACGCCGTCAGCATCCCGTGTGTAGGCCTCGATAGCCAGCTCTAGTGAGCGAAGCCTCATTGACTCGGCTTCCTTCTGTTCACCGATCTCGTCGCGCAGCTCAGCCTCCGCATGCAGCAACCTCGCCAAACCGGCTATGTGGCCTGGATCGTCGAGCAACCGAGCAGCCGACTGCGCATCCGTTTGCGCGAGGAACTCACCCAAGGGACCAAAGACCTCCGTATACGATTGGCGTAGCAGAACTGCTGCACCGTCCAGATCCTGCTGTTGTTTCAGATGGAAGACTCGGGCTATTACCGCCGTGATTCTCTCGATCTCGCGCAGTATCCAGTCTTTCTTGTGCAGCATCGAGCCCGTCAGTCTCCTATCTGTCGGCGTATCCGGCTAGGGTCACACTGTACACCTAGATCCACTGAAGATCTTCCACGGTTCGGTCGCTTTTCACGTCGCCGGTATTGACCGTGGTCGCCGGCTCGAACAGCAACACGTGAACCTCGTCGCGTGCGATAGGCTGGTGCTCCACCCCGCGTGGGACAATGAAGAACTCGCCCTCATCCAGGCTCACATCCCGATCCCGCAGCCTGATGGTGAGGCTCCCTTTCAGGACGAGAAACAGCTCGTCTTCATCTTCATGTTGATGCCAGATGAACTCGCCTTCGAGTTTGGCAAGTTTGACCAACTGGCCGTTTAGTTCACCCACGACACGCGGATGCCACTGATCAGAGAAGAGACCCAACTTGTCGGAGAGATTGACTTTCTTCATAGTACGTATCCGTGTTGGATGATCTCTAGGCCTAGAGCTTTCTAGCGACTGCAACCAGCCGCTTCGCCGACTGGTCGTATGGTGCACCATCCAAGTCGCCGTAGAGTGTCACTGACGAAAAACCAGCGGTTTCCAGCATCTCCCTCAGCTCTCTCCCCGAGTAGATCCAATGTCTCAGCCGTAGCGTCCTTGTTGATCCATCTCTCATGAGGATCCATTCGTTTTCCATACGACTCCAGTCGTCAACCACCCGCCGGCGCTGCACGATCAGGCCATCGTCCCGGAGCTCAGTCGAGCCAGTGGCCTCGAAAATCCTGGCTATGATTTCCTTTCCACCTACATCTATGATGAACACGCCTGGTCGCTTGAGGCTCGCGTACACGTTTCTCAGAACGGCCATGTTCTCGTCGGCATCGTCGAAGAAACCAAACGAAGTAAACATGTTGATTACCAGATCGAACGCTTCTGGTCGTACGAAATGCCTCATGTCCTCCAGAATCCACTCGACGTCCACGGTCTTCTCAAGCGCGTACTCCCTTGCCTTCTCCAACAAGAACGAGGTCCTATCGACGCCGGTCACATCAAAGCCCCGCGACGCAAGGGGGACCGCATACCTACCGGGGCCACAGCAGAGATCCAGCACAACGCCACTTTGGAGGCCACAGCGTTCGGTAATCCAGTCAATATGCTCTGCCGCTTTGTCGAAGCTGCCCGCAGGGAACATGAACTGGTACGTTTGACTCCAGAGTCCCTCATCTTCGTACCAATTGGCAGCGGCTTTGCTCATCCTCACCATCTCCTCGCCAACGGAGTGTACGGTTGATCACAAAGTCTGAATGCAGGTCTGACAACTCGCATACCAACTGCTCGCCGTGGTGTTCCGCCCTGGTTCATTACTAGGGAGCTACGATCCTCATCAGTTGGCCGCATACCCACGCTGCATAGGTGCCCAGGGCGTACCCTAATACTGCGAGCAATACTCCCACCGTGGCCAGGCTCGGGTGAAACGCGGACGCGACCACGGGAGCCGAGGCTGCGCCCCCGACATTCGCCTGGCTACCGACGGCGAGGTAGAACGTCGGCGCCTTGATCACGCGTCCGACTAACAGCAGCAACACGGCGTGGAACACCAGCCAAACGGCGCCGACTGCGAATATTCCCGGACGTTCAACCACGGCCTTTATGTCCATCCCCATCCCGATGGTCGCGACGAGAAAATAGAGCATCAACGACCCAAATTTGGACGCCCCAGCCCCCTCCAGTTCCCGCACCCGTGTAAAGGACAACAGCAGCCCGACGGTCGTTGCAATGACAATTATCCAGAAGAACGGGCTGGTAAGGCTGAACCGCTCAAGTTGAGGTGCGGTGCGCTCGATCCAAGGAGCCAGACCATCAGCTATCAGATGGGAGAAACCCATTACTCCAAATCCAACTGCAGCAATCAGCATGTAGTCGGTCAGAGTCGCGATGCGTGCCGTTTTAGCCTGGAACTCCGACACGCGTCGTTTGAGGTCCTCGAGCGCTGTCGTATCCGCACCCATACGAGCGTCGATTGCCTTGGATTCGGCGGCCATGTAGAGGAGAACCGCCATCCACACACTGGCCACTAGAACATCGACGGCCACCATCGCCGAGAACACCTCGTCACCGACCTCGAAGATCTCCTTCATCGCGGCTTGGTTGGCTGAGCCCCCGATCCAACTCCCAGCTACGGTGGTGAGGCCGCGCCACACAGCGTCGGGGCCCTGCCCTCCTACGATTTCCGGACTGATGAAGCTGAACAAGAGGACAGCTAGTGGACCTCCCACAACGATCCCGATCGTACCAGTGAAGAACATGATCAGAGCCTTGGGCCCCAGCCTGATGATCGCCTTCAGATCTATGCTCAGTGTCAGCAAAACCAAGGTCGCCGGTAATAGAAAGCGCGACGCCACGAAATAGAGACGTGACTGCTCGGCGTCCACCAAGCCAAACGTGTTATACAGTGATGGGATGAAATAGCAGAGCAGAAGTGCGGGAACGTACTTGTAGAACTTGCGCCAACCTGGATGGCTGCTGCTCGTGGTGTAGAAGATCACTCCCAACGTCACCGCCAGCAAACCAAGCACTACCGCGTCGTTTGTTATCAGAGCGTTGGATTCCATAAATCAGCTTGGGTCAGGTAAAATGTGGGCTCCACGTTTGCGATCCTGGCGAACGCCGCACAGATCGTAGCGTGGAACGCTTGAGTTCTTCTGTAACTGCTTCGACTTTTTACCTAATTGGGCACGGACCAAGTCGGTCGTCAAACCTCTCACCGCCGCGTCAACGCAGGCGCGAGTCAAGAATCCAACTCGTAAGCAATTCGGAGCCATCTCTCGACCTGCTCGTCAACATCCTTGGACGATGCAATCGCAAATCGATGCGTGATCCTGTCACCCTTGGCGAGTCCGCCGGTCTCTATCAGGTGTTTAACAGGCTTTTGCTTCAAGTGACGTAGTGCAAGACCGAGATCGATACGCGTCCGGGTTGCCGGCTTGATTTCTGCAAACACGTGCTGGCGATAGAGTGGGACAATCGTGCGGCAGGGACTGATCTTCACGTCCGGACCAATGGAGACAGCGAGAGAAATCAGGGCGTCGTGGATCTCCCTGAGTTTCGCTTTCGGTCCGGCATACATGCCATCGACATAGCCCACTGCAGCCTGCAAGTAAGCGTCAGGATCCGTGTCCTCGGCCCCCCTTCCCTCAGTCCTTGCTGCTACCATTGCCGCCGTCGTACCACCGAGGCCGTATTCCTGCTTTAGCCAGTTACTCTGTTCCTTCTCTCCTCGTAGTCCGGACCGCTGCGTGAGCTCAACCCACTCCTCGAACGAACACCCTGTTTTGTCCTGCAGGTTTCGGATGATCGACTGGGCATGGGCTATTGCCG
>JBDGZZ010000042.1:0-38019 GCA_039588335.1 Gemmatimonadota bacterium
GCAAACATGATCCACATGAGAGAGAGGCCGACCACGCGCCAGTTGGCTGCAGGAGCATCGACGGCGGTACGCATGTGGAAGTTGGCAGCGTCGCCTTGGCCAAAAGCCAAGCCGGCAACCACGAACGCCACGATCAGCACGACTTTGCCCACCGTCAGATAGTTCTGGACCTTGGAACCGAGCACCATGCCTCGCAGGTGGACCGACGCGAGAGCGACGATCACAACCACGGCGATTGCCTTCTTCAGGAGCGCTGCGTTCTCGGCGAGACCGAGCACGGGCAAAGCACTGCCTAGGTATTCACTGAAGCCCAGGGAAGAAGCGGCCAGCGGAGCCGAAAAGCCGACGAAGAACGATATCCAACCGGTCAGGAACCCGAGTAGCGGGTGAAACTGCTCGGAGAGATAGGCGTACTCGCCTCCGGCTCGAGGCATCGCTGCACCCAGCGCTCCGTAGCACAACGCGCCGCTCAGGGCCAGGATTCCTCCGCCGAACCACAGGGCGATCATGAGCAGCGGACTTCCCAGCTCCAGCAAGAGCAGGCCGGAAGTAGTGAAGATCCCGGCCCCGATCATGTCAGCCACGACTATGTTCGTGGCTGGGAAGAGCTTGAGTTGTCTAGCCAGGTCGGCACTGGCGTCATCCATCCATCCGCCTCGTCGATACCGGCACAGTCCTTGGCTGCGTGCGTGTGGTATCTAATACGCATTTAGCGCCGTTCTGTTACAGCGCAGCCAGCATCCTTACAGGACGCATACAAGATGTTTACAGTAAGCGTACGGCCACTCGTCTTTATCGGATCAGTTCGGCCAACGCCTCACGATACCGTTTGTAAACTGTCCACGGAATCTCTTCTCTGATGCGTCCACCTGCGAGCGGGACGTAGCGACCTGATTGTAACAGCGGTTTGACTATCTGATCGAGGCCGTCTCGAATAGTCTTGCTCGACTCACTACGCAGAATGCTCAACGGGATGCCACCGATAAGTCCCAGGTCGGGACCGAACTCACGGCGCAGGTTGCGGTAGTCCAGTTCCGGGACCTCGGCGGCTTCCGAAATCCACAGCATCGTGACACCTGCCTCGATCATCGCGGGGAATAGACGGATCGTGTTGCCGTAGGTGCTAACCAGGATGTTGTTGCACCCATGTTTCTTGGCAGCGGCAATGATCCTGTGGTAAACCGGGATCATGAACTCTTGAAACGCCCCAGGCGAGATGAGGGGCCCGTCGTTGTTCGAGATCGGCTCACTCAAGTAGATGAAATCTGGATCAACGTCCTGAAGCGTCAGCTCCAGCATGCGAGCGCAGAAGTCGCCGTAGAGCTCCATTAAATCGAGTATCTGATTCCGTTTCTTGATGGTGCCCAACAGTGCCTGCTCGAACGTGGGCCAGTCTCCCACTCCCAAGGCCTGGAAAAAACCGCGCGACGCCCAGACGCAGACGATGTGGTCGCGGTGTTCGAGTCGTTTTGCTGTCTCGCGCCAGTCGTCAGGGAACCGTAGATCCGAGACGTTGAATGCTTTGCGATATTCACGAGGTGACAGATCGACTATGCGGCCGAAGTAGCTCGAGTTGCATCTCAAGTTCGGCCCTATTTTCTCGTGAGGGGTTAGACCAAACACTTCCAGGTGAGTCTTGTCTTGGGGTAGGCCCTGCGTGTGCCAGCTGGCGAGAACTTCTTCCCGAACACCTTCTTCCAGCAGCGGTGGTTTGTCGACCGGTTCACCGCGGATCAGGCGATGGAAGCGTTCCCGTTCGGTCATGACTGCTCAGGTGATAGAAGCCATACCGGAGCCGGGGTCACCGTCCGTCGCCTAGAGGAGGCGCGTCGCCGCCTTCGAGTTCAGCCAAGGTTCCAGGTAGCGGCAACGGCGTTGCCGCGCGTGCAAGCTCGATCGCAGCGATCAGCTGTTGGGCTTGTTTGCGAAACCGCCGCCGAATACGGAGGGTGACGGCTCCCCCTTTGGCACCCGGCATGCCCTCGAAGGCATCGAGCCGCCGGGCCCGGAACGATAGGCGCAACCTCCACCAGCCCCAGAGGAGTCTCACCTCGGCGAGCCAGCCCGCCGGAACCTCGAGTCGGCCGATTGGGGAGCTGTCGACACCGGTGTGGATTCCAGTGAATCCAACGCGCTCCGTCGTTTCGGTTGCAGTCCACTCGAACTCGAGCGCGTCGTCTACGAGGTGAAGCAGGCCGTCGACCCGGTAGCTGACAGAGCGAATGCCCTTCAGGTCGATGACGTCTTCACCAGGGATGCGGAGGCGAAATGGTAAGGGCTCGTTACGAAGCATGCTTGTAAGGGTAACTCTTGGTGTTCGGGGAGACCACTGGGCTGGAATATGTGCAATTCCCCGATCACGCACGCCTGACCTCGCCAGTTTCAAGGCTATATTCAAACAACTGTGATTGACTCGGAAAGGCACAAGTGTCCTGTTCCGCTCTGCTCGCTTGCTGTATCGTTGGTTCGGCACTGGATCCCGTCCCCGGTGTCTCTGACTCCACCTTCCTTCTTCATCCACCCGCTCTCACGGCCGCGCCGACCGTAGACGGGATCATCGCGGACGGAGAATGGGCCAGCGCGGCAGTTGCCACCGACTTCATACAGTATGAGCCGAATCGAGGACAACCCTCGGTGGTCCAGACACGTGCGCTGATCGGATACGACTCACTGCACTTGTATGTGGCATTCGAACTGTGGGACACCGAGCCGCCGGCAGCTCAGCTGACGCGCCGCGATGCCAGTCTCGAGAACGACGATGCCGTGGTCGTGTTATTGGACAGCCACAACGACCGTCAATCGGCCTACTACTTCATGACCAATCTCCTGGGGACCCAGACTGACGGTCGCGTGGTGAACGACGGACGCACGGTCGACAAGACGTGGGATGCCCCCTGGAGTTCGGCAGCGAGTCGTACCGAATATGGCTGGAGTGTGGAACTGTCCATTCCGTTCACCTCTATCAAGTTCGATGCAGGAGAGGATCGAACGTGGGGGATCAACTTCGGTCGGAGCCTGCGCCGCACGCTCGAGATGAGTTTCTGGGCAGGGCCTCTGGAACACCCGTTCCGAGTCTCTCAAGGTGGCCAATTGACGGGGTTGAACATACCTCCACCGTTGAAGCGTTACCAGGTGATCGTCTATGCTCTCTCCAAGGTGCACCAAAACACGGTCACCGGACCGGCAACCGGAGACTTGCGATACACGATGACACCGAACGCAGGTGGTGACCTGCGCTACGCGATCACTCCGGAGATGTCGGCATACGCTACCATCAACCCGGATTTTGCAACGATCGAGGCGGACCAGGAACGGGTCAACCTCACGCGGTTCGAGCTGAGTCTACCGGAGAAGCGGCCGTTCTTCTTGGAGAGCGCGGAGTACTTCCGCCAGAGGATCCGTACCTTCTACTCGCGACGAATTCCTGACATCTACGGTGGCGGACAGGTTCAGGGTCAGGCCGGCCCTTGGACCATTGCGGCACTTGGCACCGTGGCCAAGGGCTTCCAGGAGATACCGGCGGCAACCTTCGGCGTGGGCCGACTGCAGCGCAGCGTGCTCGGCTCGTCGAACGTCGCCCTGCAATTCGCCAACCGAAATGTCAGGGGTAGCAACCGCGGATCGCTCGGCATGGATGCCACGCTCTTCTTTACGAGGACGCTTGGCATGACGGCGCAGGCAGTGAAGAGCTGGGGAGCTCACACTGCGGGCACGTGGGGCTATTTCATCCGTCCCTCCTTTGACTCCCCGACGAGTCATTTCCACGTGAGGTACACCCATCTGGGAGAGAACTTTCGCGAGCACGTGAATGCAGTCGGTTTCGTGCGAGACGACGACAGACGGGAACTGGACGCGGCCCTATCGCACACTTTCTGGCTTCGGAGCAAATCATTCAAACGGCTTAGCTACCGCTCGAACTACAACATCTACTGGAGTCAGACGGGTCTACTCCGTAGCTGGCAGATCGATCAATCACTTGACCTGGAACTCACCAATCGTCTGAACACCAACGTGGCCTTTGCCGAGGAATTCAAGCGATTCGAGAGTGATTTCCGGAATAGGCGGCTGCGGATTCAGGTCGGCTACAACACCCGCGAATTCCAGTCAGTGAGGGTCGCATACCAGTTTGGTGAGAACTTCGACTCAGACTTCCAGTTGTGGAGTGCAGGTGCCGGGTATAAGATCACCGAACAGCTGTCGCTCGAGTACGACCTCGAGCGGCTGGTGCTCGAGCCAGACCCGGACGACGCGAGCACCTGGATTCACGTCGTGCGCGCGAATCAGTTCTTCACGCCAGACCTCTACCTGCGTCTTTTCTTCCAGACCAACTCAGCCATCGACCGCAACAACATCCAAGCAGTCTTCGTATACCGTTATCGACCGCCGTTCGGCACCATCCAACTGGCATTCCAGAGGGGAACGGCAGAGTTCGGTGAGCGCTCAGTTCAAGGGAATACACTCTTCCTCAAGATGACAGCAGTGTTCTGAGGCCGAGCCACCGACCGGAAACCAGGTCACACCCCACGGCGCGTCACCCTTCATCCCGCTGCTGCCCCGGACGCGGTGCCACAAGGCGCCCAGCGCGAAATGCGTCAGCGAGGGCCAGCGGCACCTCAGACTCAGCCTGGACCACTTGCGCCCGCATCTCTTGAGTTCTGGCCGTCATCTCCTGCTCCTGCGCCACAGCCATAGCGCGCCGTTTCTCGGCCTCAGCCTGCGCGATCCGCTTGTCGGCTTCAGCCTGATCGGTTTGCAGCTTGGCACCGATGTTCTTGCCCACATCCACATCGGCGATGTCGATTGAGAGAATTTCATACGCAGTGCCGGCGTCCAGCCCCTTATCCAGCACCGTTTCAGTAATGTGGTTGGGGCTCTCGAGCACGGCCTTGTGAGAGTCCGACGACCCGATGGTCGAGACGATGCCCTCTCCAACACGAGCCAAGATCGTCTCTTCGCCTGCTCCACCGACCAGGCGTTGGATATTCGCCCGGACCGTCACGCGCGCGACTGCCATTAGCTGAATGCCGTCCTTGGCCATCGCCGCAACTTTCGGAGTCTCGATTACCTTCGGATTCACGGAAACCTGGACCGCCTCGAGAACGTCCCGTCCAGCGAGGTCGATGGCAGCCGCGGTCGGGAACTGAAGCTCGATGCCCGCCTTGTCCGCCGAGATGAGCGCCTGTGTGACGCGGTTGACGCTGCCACCCGCCAAGTAGTGCGCTTCCAGCTCGTTGACATTCAGATCAAGTCCGGCCTTCGTTGCCGCTATCAGGGGACGAATGATGCCCGCCGGACTGACCTTCCTGAGGCGCATGCCGATCAGGGTCCCCATCCCCAGGCGCACGCCCGAGAACCAGGCCTCGATCCAGAGCCGTACCGGAATGAAGGAGAACAAAGCCCCGACTGCCACAACGACCAGGAGAATAAGCACCGGAAAGAGCCAGGTGAGTTGGGTCACGTCATTCATTATGCGTTCCTTTCCTGCCCAGTCGTTGTGCCGCGGTTTGCGCAACAGCACATATGGTAACACAAGATGAGCATTGAGCCCAGATTCGCATCAATATTAGCACCACGGTCGGCCCACGACGAACGGGCGTTTTCTGTGTACATTTGATCATCCATAGTCCCAGACGGAGGGTAGCCCATGGCGAGATCGACCCCGCAGACACATGCGAAGCGACAACGTGAACTTTCCAAGAAAGAAGAACGCAAGGCCAAACAAGAGCGGCGCGCACTGAGGAAAGAGCAGAAGGCTCAGAATGGAGACAGCTCAGTTCCGCCCGGGGAAGACCCAGATCTCTACGGGATTGTTCCGGGCCCCCAGCCGCCTCTCGAATAGCTGTCGTCGACACCTGCCCCTCCGTGGGGTAGACACAGACTAGGCACGGACGGCCGCCGGGCCCTAGTTCTTGACCCCGCGGCCCGGAGCTTCCCTACTTGGTGATCGAGCCGATCTCGAAGACCGACTTCGAGCCAAGTGTACGCTTGTCCTCGCCGGCGTCACCATACCACACGATGCGCCTCGTTCCATCGGCCTCCATGACGCCGAGCACGATGCCGACCGCCCCCTGGTCCTCGACCCGAGATTGGATCAGGGCGGAGAGATCCTCGTCGGAGGGGGAGTGTTGTGCTGCGGCGGTGGCTGGAACCGGCGGAGCGAGAGCGCAGAGGATCAACTCTCCTTGCCATATTACGGTCTACTTACTAGACTTATTTATGACCCTAGGACAACTCGCCGTGGCTATACCGGCCCCGCCCAAGTGGGTGCTGAATGCAAATGCAGTATTGCAGTTGGCACCTGCGTACAGCATCCAGCGTGCGCGGGTGTTCGCTTTGACCCGATTGTTGGAGCAGGCGATCGGCCTGCCACTCAAGCGGGCCTATCAACTCGCCAAAGAGACGCTGCGAAGACCGGCAGAGCCAGCCAGTTGGCGGCATGAATCACCAAACGGTGTCGCAGCAGTAGTGATCGATCGAGAACGGTTTCTCTCCGACTTCACTATCAACCTCTCTCGTGCGCGCGCGGGCTATGCCGAACGCAGGCGTGGCAGGCCGCCCCGTCGACGCCGTCGCGGAGTCGCAGCAGCTCGGCATCACGGAGTGGACATCAGTTTGTTGCG
Source organism: Gemmatimonadota bacterium (assembly GCA_039588335.1). Lineage (GTDB taxonomy): Bacteria > Gemmatimonadota > Gemmatimonadetes > Gemmatimonadales > GWC2-71-9. The sequence goes on from JBDGZZ010000042.1 coordinate 6,621, forward strand.
CGAGTCGCTCAAACATTCGGCGGCAGACAGACTGCGGCGACTCGATGACGACGCACTGTTTGCACGGTCGCTCAAGGTACGGACATCATGAGCTTGCTCAGTATGTTGCAGGGCCTGGTTGAGGCGGACGTCGAGTTTGTCGTGATTGGTGGCGTCGCTGCTCGAGCACACGGTTCACCACGCATCACAGAAGACCTCGATATCTGTTATAGCACCGCCACCGGAAATCTCGACAGGCTCGCTGAGTTGCTTGCAGCGTGGAACGCGTATCCCAGAGGTGTCGAGCCCGGCCTGCCATTCATCGTGGATCGTCGCACGCTCACCACCAACCCGATCCTCACTCTCACCACAGACGAAGGCGCGCTAGACCTGTTCGACATTGTCGAGGGGGTCGGCGACTTCACAGCCGCACGTCGCTCGTCTATTGATGTTGACGGCGGTGACGTGTCATTCCTCGCCCTCGACCTACCGGGTCTCGTGAAGGCAAAGAAAGCAGCGGGTAGACCAAAGGATTTGGATCAATTGCCGGAGTTGGAGGCGTTGATCGAACTTCGACGTAAGAGTGTTTGAGCGGCCACGGAGACGAACGAACACGGACATTGTAGGCAGCCCTCAGTCCTGTTCGGGCTCAAAGCCGGTCCCAAGAACTCCGCGATCGTTGGTGTCGGTGGCCGTCCCCTACGGAACGTCCATGTAGCGCAGTCTCCTGATTGCTAGCAACAAGAATCCACCAAACACGACGACCGACGCGATGACCGCGAACCCGAAGCCGAAGTCCTCGAAGCCGGCAAACCGCCGGGCATCGAACCAGTGCATCCACGCGATCGAATAGTACCGTACGCTGAACAGCCGTACACCGGTCACGAAGCCCGAGAAGAATCCCTCCCACAGCACTATGTACAGTAGACCGTAGCCGATGGCGCGCGTGGTTTTGAGACCGAGCCAGACAAAGGCCGAGGAGTACAACGCGACCCCGATGACTGCCGCAGCGGTGACGGCTAGTGCGGTTCCGATGTCGGCACTGTATGCGAAATACCCCGTGAAGAAAGCGCTGACCCCAATGAACGGCCCTGCAACGCAGATGGCCGCGAGCAGTTTTGGCACCACGATCTGCCAACGGGGGATAGGCGCAAGCGTTAGGTTCGCAAGTGTACTGTCTTCTATCTCATTAGCAAATGCTGCACTGGCGATGGCGAGTACCACCAGCGGCGAGATCGCACCGGCAAGTATGCTGCTGAGCACAGCCTCCTCGAACTCTCCGACGGTCGGTGCATCTTTAAAGCTCACCATCAGCGCGCCAACAACTACGGGGAGCAAGGCGAGCAGTGACATGATCGTCAGGCGCCATTTGCCAGAGAGTTGGCGCAGCGTGAGTACGAAGATCGGTAACATCGCTGGCGCTCCACCAGGTAACCGAAGACGCTCTCCAACGAGTCGTCCAGCGGCTCTACTCGACGCAGACTGATCGACTCAGCCTGCGCGAGCCGAGGCAGCTCGACCTGCAAGTCGCGCACATTCCTACTGAGCACCACGAGCCTGCCGTCGGGATCGACATTTACCGCATCCACCGACTCGAGCTGCACTACGGCCGCGGCCAGTTCACGGGGCGAGTCCGAGACTACCATGACGTGATACGGCCGCTCGTCCAACGCAACCCGAATAGCACGGAAGTCGCCCGACGCCGCAAGCTTGCCGTTCACGAACAAGAGAACGGTGTCCGCCAGTTGCTCGACCTCTTCCAGGATATGCGAGGAAAGCACGATCGTGCGGCCTTCGGCAGCGAGTTTGCGTAGGAGACTCTGAAAGTGCACTCGCTGCCTGGGGTCGGCGCCGTTCAGCGGTTCGTCCAGTATCAGGAGCTCGGGATCGTGCACCAGTGTTCCTGCAAGTCTCATCCGCTGACGCATTCCTCTCGAATACGTACCCAGTGAACGATCGGCCGCGTCGGCAAGATCCACGAAGCCGATGGCCTTATCCACCGCCGCCTCATCCGTTACACCCCGTAACCGACCCATCATCCGTACGAAATCACGACCCTTCATGAAGCCGTACACCGTTTCGTGTTCCGACATCACACCCATGCGGCCGTACAGCGGAGGGTTACGCCGCACGGGTTCGCCAAAGACAGTGACCGTTCCGTCTGAGGGGTCGATCAGCCCTGTCATCATTCGTAGCAGCGTGGTCTTCCCGGCGCCGTTCGGGCCCAGCAGTCCCGTGATACCGGGCGAGACGTTGAACGTCACGTCGCTCACGGCCACGACACTGCCGAACCAGCGCGAGACTCGATCGACCTTTATCACCGGGGCTGCGCCACTCGTCGTCATGGCGTCAACCGCCGGTAACGCTGCCACAGTACCCCAGCGGGAACGAGCGTCCACAAGAAGAACCAGCCGACCAGAATCCACGACGACAGCTCCGCAGCCGGAGCGGGGCTGGTTATGAAACTGGGCTCACCAAAGATCACGTCGTTCACGTGCACTGGGATGTTGCCCAGGTTGAACATGGAGATCCACTGACCGGCCGTGCCACCGATTTCCGAAGCAAGACCTGTAGTGAACGGCGTCGTGATCACAAACAGCCCGACGAGGAACACTGCCGCGTACGCCCGCCGCGTGGTGAACGCCGCGGTTAGCAGAGCCAAGGTCGTCGTGTACGCGGCGAGCGGTATTGCCGCCAAGAGGAACTTGGGAATGTCGAGCCAGTTCTCGAGCAGGTAGTCAACCGGCCGCGGATCGCCCATTAGCAGACCCATCAGCAGGATGAACTGGGGCAACCAAGCAACCGCCACCATCACCAGGAAAAAGGCAAGCCAGCGCGAGAATACGTAGTCCGATCCGGAAAGCGGTCGCACCAGATAGAGATTGATCGTGCCTTCACGTCGGTCCGGACACAACAACTCCGGCGCGCCAACGGCAGCGAAAACAAAGAAGATGATCGACGCGATTCCATAGAAATCGGAGTGCGACGGCAGATTCAGTTGTTCGGCATCTTCGGGACCGATTAGCCGATCGGCCGCACCGGCAACTAACGCCATGATGATCGCGATGAACACCAGCACCGCAATGAATAGCCAGGGTAGAACCTTGGCCAGCGCGCCACGGCCAAACCCCAGAGAAGTCCGCATGCCGTTCTTGATGATGGAGATCCGAGCGCGGCGTCGCCCCTCGCGCGGACCGGTGTAATTCTGATAACCGATATCGAAGACTGTGCCTTCGCGTTTCGTCACCGCTGGCTGTCCCGTCATGGTGACAGCTCGCTTGCGAAGTCTTCGCCCTCATGTTGGAAAAGCTCGGCCAGCGCGCGGCGGCGTGGCGCCATACGGCGTAGCGGCGCTTCGGCCTCCACCAGTGCATCTCTCACCTGGTCGTACACCGATTCGTCAGGGCCCTCGATGTAGAGGCCGTGACCGTCAGTCGTCACCGCTATACCACGCTGCTCCAGCGCAGCAACGAGACGCTCGCGGTTGCTGTCGACCTCGATGAATACGGTTTCGGTCTCTTTCGTGAAGTGCGTGACTTCGCCCGACTCCACCAGTCTTCCGCTCTGCAACACGATGATGCGGTCACAGGCGCGCTCGACATCGGCCATCAAGTGAGACGAGAACAGGATGCTGATGCCGAACTCGCGGTGCGTCTTGCGCACCAGATCGAGCATCTCCTCACGCCCGCCCGGGTCGAGTCCCGCGGTCGGCTCATCCAGGAACACGAAAGTGGGATCGTGAACCAGAGCCTGGGCCAGCTTCACACGTTGCTTCATGCCCGTGGAATAGCCGCCCATCGACCGGTAGCGTTCCTCGAACAAACCCACGTGCCGCAACGTGTCGGCAGCGCGAGTGCGCGCGTGTGACGGTGGAAGACCGCTCACCTCGGCCATATGGCCGAGGAACTCTGCAGCCGTGATGTTGCTCGGCAGACAGTCGTGCTCCGGCATGTAGCCAAGCTTCGCACGTACTGCGATGCTCTCGTGCGCGTCCTGGCCCAACGCTTTGGCAGAGCCCGACGTCGGCGGGATCAGTCCCAGAAAGAGCTTGATAGCCGTGCTCTTGCCTGCACCGTTTTCACCGAGAATGCCGGTGATCCCCTCGGAGATGTCGAAGCTGACGTTGTCGAGCGCAACAACATCCTTGTAATGCTTCGCCAAGTTCTCCGCGGTGAGCAGTAATTTCACGCTATCCACTCCCACAGGCCGCTTCGTACCCGAAGCTGCACGCACGGCTTATATACGATGCTGCCCGTGCCGGTGACCGATTGACCCCCGTGCCATTCTGGTATAAGACCCCGAGACCGTAGCAGGCCTCCCCATATCTGCGGTTGCAGGCCTGACGATACAGCTCGGCGGCTCGTTCGAAATCTTGAGTCACGCCTGTACCAGTAGCGTACAGACCGCCGAGCTTGAAGCAGCCCGCCCATGCATCGGCATCGCAAGCCTGCTCGTAGAGTTCGGCTGCTCGGGCGAGGTCCTGAGTGACGCCCGCTCCCACAGAATACGATTCACCGAGGTTGTTGCAGCCGGACATCTCATCACCGTCGCAGGCTTGCTGGAAGAGAGCTGCAGCCCGAGCGAAGTCCTGAGTAACCTGCAAGCCCTGGCTGTACATGAGTCCAAGGCTGGTGCAACCCAGCATCGAGCCACGGTCACACGCCTGCTCGTACAGCCCGAAGGCGATCCCCATATCCCGAACGACACCGATGCTGTCTTGGTACATCAGTCCGAGCCTGTAACATCCCTCGGCCTCACCGCCGTCACAGGCTTGCCGGTACAGGGCGAGCATGAGATCCAAATCCCCCTCGAAGCCCAAGCTGTCCTCGTGCATACGTCCCAACCTGTAACACCCTTCTGCCACATCACCGTCACAGGCTTGCTGCAACAGCTCGGCTGCCCAATTGAAATCCCGCAAGACGTGATCGCCCGTCACGAGCCTGTGCCCAAGCTCGTTGCAGTCTGCCGCGTTCCCATCCTCGCACGACAGCCGCAGCTGCTTGGCCTCGGGATTACATGCGAGCATGACGGCAGCTGCTACGACGAGTAGAAGCTTGCCAGCAATGGCGGTTGAGAGCCGGGCAGTGTTTTTGGGCATGAACCGATCAATATCGAACATTGAACACGGAATGTCGAATGTCGAAGTAGGTCACTTATTGGTTTCGCTGCCGACGATCATCGCAGGCACGGGGCCGGAGCGGAGGTGACGGTCAAGCAGCAGTGCACTTATCTTTTCTTACGCCGATGCCCGACCTTCCCACAGCCTTCACAGACGCCATCCGCGACCGCTACGTGGTCGAGCGAGAAATCGGTGCGGGTGGCATGGCCACCGTGCACCTCGCACTGGACGTGCGGCACAACCGCTACGTCGCCATCAAGGTGCTCAAGCCGGAACTCGCGGCGTCGTTGGGCGCGGAACGGTTCCTCAAGGAAATCGAGATCGCCGCTCGCCTGACGCACCCCCACATCATCCCGCTCCATGATTCGGGGCAGGCGGCCGGGTTCCTGTACTTCGTTATGCCGTTCATCGACGGCGAATCGCTGCGAACGCGCTTGGTCCGTGGCACCCGCATCGATATTGCTGCCGCCCTCGACATCGTGGAGGACGTCGGAGACGCGTTGAGTTACGCCCATCGGCAAGGCATCCTGCACCGCGACATCAAGCCGGAGAACATCTTGTTTCGCGCGAGCCGTGAGCACGGCCGGCGGTGCCAACATCACTCAGACCGGCTTGGCCCTTGGCACCCCAGGCTACATGAGCCCCGAACAGGCCGCGGGCGAGCGTGAACTCGATGCGCGGACCGACGTATACAGTTTGGGCTGCGTTCTGTACGAGATGCTACTTGGCGACCCCCCAGGCATGTGGCAACCGGACGAAGCCCTCAAGCTTGGCAAGTTCACCGAATTGCCAGAACAGCACCGTGCGCGCATGCGCGAAGTCGACGGGCCTATCGAACGGGCGCTGGTGCGTGCACTCACCATTCGCACGCGCGATCGTTTCGAAACCGTAGACGCGTTTCTAAGCGCCCTCCGCACCGAGCAGGGTGCGGTCCGGCGCTACAGTGACAGCGAAGTAGAGGAGATCGTGCGGCAGGCGGCCGACGAACAGTTGGCGCACCCCACCGGAGAGGGGATGTCGCTCAGAACCGTTCAGCAGATCGCCAACGACGTCGGTATCTCCCCGGAGCGGGTTGAACGAGCGGCACACAAGCTGGAGGTCCGCGAATCAGTACCTCCCCCGGCCGAGTCCGGCCCGGGTGCCTTCTGGCTGGGCAGTCCGACGGTGATCGAGTGGGAGACCGTCGTGGACGGCGAAGTCACTGAATCCGTGTACGATGAAATCGTCGACGAAATACAGGCGACGCTCTCGACGGAGGGACAGGTCGACAAGCTCGGCCGGTCGCTCACCTGGAGAACGGTGAAGCCCGTTCTTGGGAAAAGGCGGGCGGTGCAGGTGCGCGTCACGTCGCGGGGTGGACAGACGCGCATCCACATCCAGGAACGGCTGTTCGAACTGGCGTGGACCATCTTCCCCACGGTCTGGGGGCTTGGTGCTGGCGGAATCGGCGCGATCCTGGGCATCGGCCTCGGGGTCCCGGTCGGCGCCCCAGAGGCGGCGGCCGTACTCGCCGCCGGTTGGACCGGTGGGATGTATGCGCTCTCGCGCAAGATCTTCAGCAGCATATCACGAAGAAAGCGCACCGATTTAGCACAACTCAGCGATCGCATCGCGGAGATTGTGGCCGAGTCCACTCGAGGCCGCGTCGAGGACGGTGAGACGACGCGAGCCCTTCCCGGTTAGTGCCGTTTGCAGGTTTTCGTCCGCGCTACGCCGTCGATCCCATGACGGCAGCTGGTTGGGCCGAGAGACCACCGCGTGTTCTCGCCAAATAGCCGACCAGCGCGAGCGTAGCCGCTATCTGCGCGAAGATGAGTGTTGTAATCAATGTGGGTCGGTGGGCGAGCCAAGATTCGGGTCCCGGGATCGCCGCCGCGAACATTGAGATGTTGGCGAGGTTGAAGAAGACGATTGCTGCAAGCAACGCTTTCCTACCCCCGTAGTACCACCAGCACCAGACCCCGAAACCAAGCTCCAATGCGAATGCAGCGAGCGGAGCTGTCCCGTAGATCCCGAGGCCCAGTTTAGGGTCAGAGATGAATGGCGCAAGCTGAAGGTCCGGCTGGTGCGTAACCAGATCGAGCACAAGGTGTGAGGCGATCCCCATGCTCACTGCGGCCCCAAGCTTCACTCTGCCGAATCCCTTACCCATGACAAGCCACGCGACTACGGCGACACCGAGCATCGTCGCAACCGAATGCGACCAGGGCATGTGCGTCAGATGGATGTCGCCAACGAAGGCGACTGTGTCATCTGTGGTCGTGCGCTCTATGCCGACGTAGTTGAACGTGACCCATATGAACTCCATGAACTGCACGGAGATAAGGATCCAGATCAGTGAAACAGTAGGGTACTTGCGTTTGATGGCGAGTGCGGCGGCGGCGTGGTTGACGGCAAACATAAAAAAGGCGCCTTCCCGTGGGGCGTTGCGGCAATCCTCATTGGTGTAACGAGTGATCGCAAGATCGGCGGGCTGCGCGGCGGACGCAAGGCAAAGGTTGACGTCGTTAAGCGTCTACCCTGGCTCACTGCGCACTGACCGGAAGGCTCCGTGGTCGGCCGCTGATCTTCGCCGAAAGCTGCGGATCTTCGCGGACCGCAAGAACAGGCACCGCGCTGCAAAGAAATGATGGGGACGGGTGGATGCGGCGGTGTAATACTGTCCTACATCATGATACAGAGGATCGACACTCTCCTACACCACGATCTCACTGGTCGAATTCTAGGGATCTTCTACGGCGTCTACAACGGACTGGGTAGCGGGTTCGTCGAAGCCGTCTATGAACATGCCCTTGCCAAGGAATTGCGGGCAGATGGACTGGAAGCACACCGCCAAATCCCCATTGCTGTCAACTACCGCGGCCGGCCAGCGGGGCTCTTCCGAGCTGACATCGTGGTTGAAGACAAGATCGTGCTCGAACTCAAAGCACGGTCGCAGATATACCCGGTCCACGAAATCCAACTCCTCAACTTTCTGAGCCAGGTCTTACATCATTTGGTCACAGGACTCATCGTGACAATCCGTAGTCGGAACGTTAACGGACTGTCACATGAGCGCTGGACGACCGCGCCACATCCATCGCGCAGTCCTCGTATCACAGGTAGTGTGTTTGGGTTTGCGGCTGCGGGTAGACGGGATGACACTTCTGTACGCCGGCGTAACACTCGCATGCCACTGTGGCACATTTCGAATCGTCGATTTGAAGCTTCGAATCGCCGATTTGAAGTTTCGAATCGTCGATATCGACCTTCGACACGGCGGTAGATCGGTGAGATCGACGATCCAACGGGTCCTAACGTCGAGTCGACGATTGGAACTGGCTCGTAGAAGGGTGAGATCGACGATTCGAAGCCGCGAATCACCGATTTGAAGTGTCGAATCACCGATTCGAAGTGTTGAATCGCCGATTTGAAGTGTGGAATCGTCGATTTGAAATTTCGAATCGTCGATACAAAGCTTGTCGCCGTCCTGCCGCAGCGCCGTGCAAGTCGTGTAACTCAAGGAATGACAAGCAGATAAGGCACATGAGGTCAGACGATCGCTGCGTGGGAAGTCGTCTGCATCTATGACGCCTTCATAAGGCGTATCGACTACAGGGGCGTAAGCAACGACCTGCCTGCCAATTCGGCACCGGGTGTGCTGCCACTCGATTCTCACGTGTCAGAAGGCGGGCACCCGTAGAGCGCTAAAGGGAACCGCTAAATAACAACAGAGCGCACGCCTGCGGTCGCGAGTGACGCGGAGGCGAGACGAGATCGCGTAAGCGATTGAGTCGAGACGAGCGCACGGCCGATCGCATGCCCGCGGTCGGTCTGAGACCTAACTGACACAGAAACTGACACACCTTGTGACGTAGCACGTACGGAGGAGTATCACAGCCTCAAACATTGAAGCGCGTCACGAAAGCACTCCCGCAATTCCGAGATGCGCCCGGCATCGACGCGCAAGGTTTCGCGGTCGTACCAAGGTTTCTCGAGGTAGAGGCAGCGGTTCATCTCCACTTGAATCCAGGGAAGCCGACTGCCCCCGTGTCTCTTGATGATGTAGCCACCCTTGAACGGGTCATTCAGGCCGATTCGTTCGGATTGAACCTCGAAGGCACTCGCAATGCTTGCAGCAAGCTCACCCAACAATGCCGGAGGTGCGGTCGCACCGTCCCGGTTACTGAGGCAGAACAATGGGCGAGGTTCCCCACGGTTGTTTTCAACCGGCGGTGCCGATGGCAACATCGAGTGGCAATCGAGCGCGAGTCTCACTCCAGGTTCCGCTGTTGCTTCCTTGAGCCGTGCATGATAGGGAGCATGGTAACGCTCAATCAGAAGCCCCGTCAGCTCGCTACCGGGCTCGTGACCTGGTTTGAATATGGGTTGTTGGAAACATGTGGCCGTTTTTACCACACCGTCCGGATGATGAAGCGGACGTTCATCGGGGGGCCTGTTCAAATCCACGAAGGCGCGCGCGACGTCCGTTTTTACCACTCGCTGGACGTCATCGCCGAGATCGAAGATGTCTGAGGTACAAGCGTCACCGTCGACAAACAGATCCTGGGGCGTAATGCAGACTCGGTGACGCAGTTCCTTGGGGACACGACTCCCACCGTGCGGGATCGAGAGAAGAATCGGCAACACGCTCATGAAGGTCCGGCCGCGGTCCCGTCGCGTCGGGGGTCGGCCACGCCCTGGAAGCCGACACCTGTTTGTCGTCTGAGCACCGCTTGCACGCAACCCAGGTAGAACGCATACGCATCCCGGGGGACGAGTTTGTAGCCTAGTCGCTCGAGGTGAGACACGACTTCGGCGCCGAACCTTCCATGCTCGTAGCTGAGTCTCCCACCGATAGAGCAGTGAAAGCGCGGCTCGTCCACCGCGTGGCTGATTGGCTCGGATCCGTCCAAGACATTCACGAGAAATTGCGTCACGGCGGAGAAGATACGCTCGCTGCCGGGGGACCCCGCGGCGAGCCACGGTTCCTTGCGGCGGAACACGATGGTTGGTGCTGCACTCGACCACGGCACGGCGTTGGGCCGTAGGTAGTACGGATGCGCTGGATTCTCCAACTCGAAGGCCAACATGTAGTTGTTATAGAGGAAGCCGAGGCCGTCTGCCGCGGCCTTTGAGCCGTACGTACGCTCGATAGACTGCGTCATGGTGACTGTGTTTCCGTCCCGGTCCATAAGAGAGAAGTGCGTCGTCTCTCCCTCTTCTTCACCCAACACGTCTTCCATTGGGAGATGAACGTCCATCTCCTCCGCAACACTCAAGGCCACCTCCCGCGCGAGACGTTTGCTCAACATCCTTTTGTCGTGAAGCTGCGGGAACGTGTTGGCATCGAACGGACGCTCCTCGCGCTGTAGAAAGGCCTTGCGAAACGTCTCGGCCAAGAAATGATATCGCTCCACCGACCTGCCACCGACGAAGGCAGACTTCAGGTGATTCAACATGAGGAGCACGTGAAGTAGTGTCCGCCCCGTCCCAGGAGGAGGCATCGTCTTGACCAGATAGCCGCGGTAGCGTCGAGCCAGGGGACGCCTTTCGATAGGCCAGGGAATGAGTGCCAGATCATCTGCCCGGAGAAGTCCATCGTTGGCCCGCATATCCGCGTCGATCTGGGCAGCAATGTCTCCCTGGTAAAAAACTTCAACACCTTTGGAGGCGATCAGCTCGAGCACGCCCGCTAAATCGCGCTGCTTGAAAGTACTACCCACCGGATGTGGCTCGGCACCTGCGGCCAAGAAATATCGAGCACCGGAGTGCGAGCTCACTGCCAGGAAATTCTCCTCTTCGCGAACTTGGAGGTCGTGCTGCAGCTGTGTGATCCCATATCCGTTGCGAGCAATTCGGACGGCCGGCTCAAGGACTGTCTTCCAGTCGAGTCTGCCATAATTGCGGTGCAACCAAGTGTAAGCGGCGGGAGTGCTCGGCACTGTGGTGGCCCGGTATCCCAGCTTGATACTCTCTCGGTTCTTTAGCTGGGAGCGATGCGCGAGCGAGGGGGCTCGGCTCGATCCGTCCAAGGCGAAAGTATGCCCATCGAAATGAACGAGGCCTGTGCTTTGGCCTCCTAATCCACTGGCTTGTGGCTCGCACACACCTAGGGCAAAACCTACGGCGCATGCGGCATCGATCGCGTTGCCACCCTGCGCGAGCATTTCCACGCCTGCCGCTGTCGCGTCCGGGAATGCTGTGGCGACCATGCCACCCGATGCCGCGGCACACTTCGAGTCGTGGGTTGGCTGGAACGTGCCCTCTACCCGACCGATCCTCATTGGCCGTCGACGCTTGCACAACGGTGCATGACCATGGCGAGCAGGGCTGCGCGTTCAACCAGTGAACTCCGCAGTATGTACTCCTCCTGAGTGCGCTCGCCACCACCGATGGGTCCCAAACCGTCGATGGCGGGAACCGTGTCGGGCACAAAGCAGATGTCTGCGGAGTGCCACCGATGAGTCGGCAACACGGCCACATGGAGGTTCCTGCCGATTTCGGCCACCGCCTCGAAGAGTGCCTGCCGTTCCGGCGTGGCCGCCATCGGAGGGCGGCGGATCTGGCCGCTCACCCCCAGTCGCAAGCCTTTCGAGGAGCGTTTTGCCGCCAGAGAGCGGATTTGTTGCTCAACCCGTTCGCCATCGTCGAAACGGCTGAACCGGACTGAGACCACCGCCTCCGCCCTTTCGGGCGTCCGGCCGAAAGGAGCGTCTAGCTCGAGACGTCGGAGCGCCACCCGCAGCCCTGCTTCCGCGTCCGATAGATCCTCCATGGCTTTCACGCTGCGGTATAGGTGCGCGAGTACGGTCGCCTCGGTGACCTGTTTTCTCCTGGGCAGGACGGTCTCAAGGTGGTACGTGCCGCGGCCCGAACGGGAAGTAACGATACCGCCTTCGCGGTCCCCGGCTTTGAGCCCGACCACATGGCGCGCCTGCGCGGTCAGTTCCTCGACGACTCCACGACCTGCCGTCCCGTTGAGCGTATCGTCGGTCGTGAGCAACACCCCGCACCGGATACGTCGGACCGTGCGGGCATACCGCAACGCCCGTAGCGCCGCCAACGCAGTTGCGATACCACCCTTGTTCTCCGCGACACCGGTACCGTAGATGCGACTCTCGGTCTCACGATATGGTACAAACCCGCCCGCGGGTATCGGTGTATCCAGATGCCCGAGGAGCAGCACGTCACATTCGTCGCCATCATGGTTGTGGAAATAAAGGACGTTCCCCACGCCCACGCGTGGAATGCTGCGCGCGGCAAAGCCCAGGTGTTTGAATTGGCCCGCAAGCCATTCACCCAGGGCAGCCACCCTCTCCACATCAGCCGCAGGGGAGCGCATGTCCACAAGACGGCGCACTGAGTCCTCGATCGTCGGGGTTTGGGCACGCAGATACGAGCGGACACGAACGGAAAGTTTGTGCGGTTTGGCTTCCTTCGCCTTGGTTGACTCCTCTGCCGGCAGGGCATAATCCTGACCGAAATAGCGAACGGCTGCGACGTCCAGAATACGGTTGATCAAGCCTTCGTAGGTGTAACCCGCTGTCCTCGCCGCATGGACGTATGAACCTGTGAGGCCGAGACTCGCCATGGAGTTGATCTCGAGGATGTACAAGTTGCCATCTGGGTCCATGCGAAGATCCACGCGCGCGAAATCGAACAGATCTAGCGAGTGAAATGCATGCCGGACTAAGTCACTCATCTCGTCGGCCTTCTCGGCGGAAAGCTCGGCCGGGCAGATCTTGCCCCGTGGCGTTGTCAGCTTGTGGTCTGCGGTCTGGATCGCCTCAGGGTCACCCTCGAGATCGATCTCCACGATCGGCAATACTTCCGGCGAGCCATTCCCAAGCAGTCCCACTGCGAACTCCCGCCCCGGGATAAACTGCTCCACCAGCACGTGTTGCTGGAACTCGTCAATGATGTGCTTGACCGCGTCCCTCAGATCACGGTCGTTGTCCACTACCCGGATCCCGTAGGACACCGCTTCCATCTTGGGCTTCACGATCACCGGAAAGACGAGGTCCTCGAACTTGTCGTTCGCGGACGCGAAGTTCCAGAACGCGGGGGTAGGGAGACCTGCGCTCTGGAATACTATCTTGGCGATCACCTTGTCGAGTGCCAGCCCGTGTGCCATCGGATTTGAGCCAACGTAATGCACGCCGAGCATCTCCAGGATCGCAGGGAGGTGCGTGTAGCGGCTCACGCCCTGGATGCCATAAGCCATGTTGAACACCATCCCTGGCCGATCGCCTTTGATCACCTGTGGCATAAAGTCTCGCAGCTGCTCGATGAGGTGCATGTTCCCGTCGATGATCCGTACGGTGTGCCCCCCTTTCTCCAATGAGGACGCAACGCGCTCCACGGTTTCGGGGTTGTAACGCTCCTTGTTCTGTGGGCCAAAGACGTTGATAACGCCCGCGTGGTCGCGGTTGTGGATTACGGCTACTCGCATGACGACCTCGTGTTTCCCCCGACAGACGGTAGGTATTCGCGGAACGATCGTTCGAGCCACGGGCCGGCACTGCCCGGTGCTCGCGAGAACGCACGTCGAGAATGTGAGTTCCCTCGTGCTTATCAAAAGTATTGCAGGCTACCCCATTCGATGTCCAGGGGGGCTGACTAGTTCCTGGTTTGCGTTCGTTGGGAACATCGTGGGGTCACACAACAAATCAAGCGTCCAGAGAATCGCTCTCCAGACGCACACTACGAATCCCGCCAAACAACTGACCGAGAATCAGTAGGTCACAACTGTTAGGCGGCGGATGCAGTCGCAGCGATACGACCGTTGCGACTCTATTGAGGTTGTCGCTTAGAGGCGGCCACGCTGCAACGACAACGAACGTGTCATCCAATATCGATGAAGAGCTAAGATGCTCGTCCAGTTTCTCGGAGTTTGGGGCCCCTTTTGGGGTACCCTAAACAACAAGGCCGCTCCGAAGAACGACCTTTGAATACACGAAGTTGTTGCACTGCAGTTGGTTAGTTCTATACCCCGCCAGGGACTCGTTGCGGAGGTGAGACGAGATCGCGTACGCGATCGAGTCGAAACGAGCACACGACCGGCCGCATGCCCGCGGTCGGTCGTGCACCCCGAACCTACTGATTAAGAGGCGGGCCAAGTCTTACATCATTTCGTTGCAACTTGTCGTCAAACTGCGAGTTCGTGTCGTCCTTTGTCGTACTTCATGCCCCTCGATGTAGGACTTTGTAAGACCTAACTGACACAGCAACTGACACACCTGCCGCCGCAGTGGGCTACCTTTTTGCTCCTGGGGCGAGCCAGGCTGGTGGCCGCGCCGGTTCTGCATCACGTCACTCGTACAACTCGCGGAACGCACGACGCTGATCGGATCCGCCAATCGTCACCAACGTGCATCCATCCTCAAACACCTCGCCCGCCGTGAGGTCGGTTCGCACCTTTCCGTCTAGATCCACTCCAATCACGTTGAGACCGGTACGTGCTCCGATCTCCGTCTCCGCTATTGTCTTGCCGCCCAGCGAATTGGGAAGCGGAATGTAGAACACCTCTACTCCCTCGCCAAGAACCATCAACTCGCGGTCGTGCACTATGGAGGTGACTATCTGTACGCCGAGCGACCCGTAGCTGAGTACGAAGTCGGCCCCGGCTCGCTGGATGGCGTCGATGTTGCGCTCGTGGGTGACCCGAGTGAGTATGCGTGCCTCCGGGTTGAGCCTGCGACAGTAAACCGTGAGGTAGACATTCATCGCATCGTCGTGGGTCGTGAGCAGAATCGAAGGCGCTTGCTGGATCCCGGCTGAGTCGAGCACTTTGCGGTCGGCCGCGTCGCCAATGATCAGGCGGTCGGGAATGTCGATGAGCTTGGCCTCAAGGCCCTCGTTTCGCTCGACCACGTGCACGCTGACGCCATTCCTTTTCAGGGTCAGGGTAGCGGCACGTCCCACGCGACCCCCACCCATCACGATCACCGGATATGGGTTCGCCTCGTGAATGATGAGCATCGCGTCGATGGTCTCAACTTGCTCTTCGTTGGCGGTCACGACCGGGACGCTCCGGGTCGACAGCTCGAGATCGGGATCCGCGGGTAAGAGCCGCCCCTCACGCCAAACGCCAACCACATTCACACCGAGCTCCTCACGCAATCCCGAATCCCGGATCGTGCGTCCTTCCAGCGGCGTGTTGTGTACCGGGAACTCGGCCAGCAGCGAGTCGTGGAAATGCCCGATGATATTTGCACGCACGTTGCCTGCTGAAACTCGCTTGGCCAAGTGCTCGCCCAGCAGCAGCGTTAGGGTGAGCACGTGATTCACACCGCTCAGCTCAAGGATGTCGACGGAATCCACCGAATCTGCGGTGGCAACCACCGGTACCTTAGGCGCCCGTTCCCGCACGGTGAGCACGATGTTTGTGTTCACCGTATCGCTTGAGTTGGCGAATACGAGACGCGCGTGCTCAACCCTGGCGTTCTCGTACGTTTCCACCGAGTCCAACTCCCCAGCGATCACTGGAACCCCCTCGTCATTCATCTGAAGCGCTCGGCTGGGATCCGGTTCGATCAAGTAGGCCGGCACACCAGTGAGATCGAGTCGCCGTATCAGACCGAGCGCGATGGGGTCGTCGGCGCATATGATGACGTGGCCTTGCACGTCCTTCGGGATTGTCCTCAGTGCCTTCCACCGTCCTCTGCTACGCTGTTCCAGCCAGGGAGCGTACACCACGCGGATGAACAGAAACGGCAGAATGATGAGTAACAGCACGACGCCAGTAACCAATACGAAGCTGCTGAAGGCCCGGCCAAGATCACTGGTGAATGTGATGTCCCCGAATCCCAATGTGCTCATCACGGTCAGGGCCCAGTAGACCCCGGTGAACCACGAGTGCTCCTGGCCTTCCCGCGCCATAATGATGTGGAACAACCAACCATACAGCAGCACTACCGAGAGCAGCATTACCACATACCAGGCGAACGCTTTTGCCCGCGGACGCTGACCTCGCTGTCCCATGAGCGATGTTAGGAGGGAGACCAGAGTCTTCATGGGTCTAGTCTTGAATGAACCGGGAGTTGTTGTGGGCGTGCCTGCTTCCGGCAAGCACGCCTAAAGTTGGCGGCCATCTCTATCTCACGATGGAACCGATCAGCGCCGAGTGCGGCAGCGAGTTCTGGCCGGAGGACCTTCAACGCTACCTTGCGGTGAAGCTTCACGTCCTCGGCGAGATAGACGGTGGCCATGCCACCACTACCCAACTCGCGCTCAATGCGGTAGCGGTCAGCCAGCGCCGCTTTGAGACGTTCCAACAGGTCAGCCATGGGCAGCCTTCCCGTGGTCCCGCACTAAGCTACGACCTGCGCTTGGAGACGGCCAGATTCTAACGACAACAGCACTGTTGCCCAACACCGATGAAAGGCCAAGATGATCGTCGAGCTTCTCTGAGTTTGGGGCCCCTTCTGGGGCCCCATAGCGGAAAAGGCCGCTCAGAAGAGCGACCTGTCGAATTGAGAACTTATTGCAGTGCAGTTGTTTACTTCAATACCCCGCCAGGGACTCGAACCCCGAACCTACTGATTAAGAGTCAGTTGCTCTAGCCAGTTGAGCTAGCGGGGCGTGCGCGAGAAAACATCGCCAGGTAACACCTAATTTTCAAGTGTCACACGCCCTCCCCATGCCCACCCATGCCCACTCATACCATCCCACCCTTCACTTCAAGTGAGCATTGACAATCGGCATCCACCGCCAAATCCCTTCGTTGTTCCCCGCATAGTTCAACAACCCAATCTGAACGCCGTGCAGCTCCTCAGCGCGGTTGTAGACACCAATGGTCAGACCGCGCTGTACCCCATGTATGCGATTGTATCCGGCGATCGAAACGCCGGTCATGCTTTCGTGTACACGGGTCCTGATGGCGGCTATGATGAGCCCCTCTAATTCATCGGCTTCAACCTTGTATCCGCCCACCGTGAAGCCTTTGACGCAATACTTGGATTGAACCGCACCTACACTCAGCGTCACCCCTTCGATGTTCCCTCCGGCCACGGCCGCAAGTCCTCCCACCGTGAACCCCGTGAGATTACCACCCGCAACCGTTGCTAAGCCACCCACGGTGAGTCCTGCAACATTGCCGCCACCCACCACGGCAAGACCACCCACCTGCATCCCAGTGACCGGTCCGTTCTGCACGTTTGCCAGTCCCCCAACCGTGAGACCGGTAGAGCCGCCGTTGATCACGGTGGCCAACCCCCCGACCAAGATCCCCTCCGACCTGCCGTTTACCACCGTGGCCAATCCTCCAACCGACAACCCGCTGATACGCCCATTTGCAACCGAGGCCAGACCGCCGACATCGATCCCGACCGCGTTGCCATTGGTCACTGTCGCCAATCCGCCAACGTTTATTCCCGTCGTGGAACCGTTGGTCACCGCAGCCAGCCCACCAACCTGCATTCCCACCACCGAACCGTCGGTGACAGACGCCAGCCCTCCCACTCCGATTCCCATCACGTTTCCGTTGGTGACCGTCGCCAACCCGCCGACGCCGAGCCCATGGATGTTACCGTTCGCAACAGTCGCCAGACCACCGACGGCAAGGCCATTGAACGTACCGTCCGCTACGGACGCCAACAGACCCGCACTAACACCGTTCATGCGGTGAGTGATTTCGGTTGCACCGAGAGCCACGGCCAAGCCGTTGATGGTACCCGCCTGGGGTCCCACGATTCCCACGGCCAGCCCATTGATCAGGGCATCGTCGTTGTCTCGTGCCTTCCACAGCGTGAGGTTGATACCGTTGACCCAACGGAGGTCATCGTCTCTGAAGTTGACGCGCAGTCCGTTCACGCCGAGCGAGTTGCCGATACTCAAGCCATAACCTTTGACGGGTATGTCGAGGCTAGCATGAGTTGGTGGGGGACGCCGCTCATGATCCTGGGCGGATGACGGTGAGCTGAGTGACAGATTGACCAGCACCACTGTGTATACAAACGACGCGACGGTACGCATCGGAATCTCCTACAGAATGGAGGGTTTGCGGTCCTATGGTAGCTTACGGGAGAGGAAGAAGGGCGGTTTCGCAATATGGCATATGAGTGGAACACGGCCGCGGATGGTATTGCGGACGCGGACGAGCGTTCTACGGAGACATCACCGATCCGCGCTCGTACAAAACTATCCGCGGCCGTTCAACTCCGTCACTCCCGCTTCACTCCGTAAGCTTCCTCGAGCATCCTCACATATTCATCCATGGGAGGTAATCCAACCTCAGCCCGTCGTACATCCACCGAGTCCGGGTCGTCCACCGGGTCCTGCACGAGGTTGCCACCCACGAACTTGAATTGAGTTCCGTACAGCTGAGGCCGCCCCCGTTCCACCAGTATGCGGTCCGTCATCATGGCGATGTTGGCCGCCGTGACTCCAGCATCCGGCGACTCTCGCATCAACAACAGTGCGCTCTCCTGTAAATCGGCATCGCCATGTTGCACCAGTAGCCAGGCTGCATGGGCGCCGTCGGTTCCTACCAGATCCGCATCGGGCCACCCGTGTTCATCCAGAATGTCCCACATGCGCGTCTGGTGCTCTAGCTGGCTACTCAGCATTTGCGAGAGGAAACCTGTGTCCTGCATCCGCTCCGGCGATAAGTCGGTGCGGAGCGCCTGATCGGCTTCCGCCATTGCAAGCAGTTCGTTCCTGAGTTCAGGGTTGCCAGGCTCCTCTTCACCAGAACCAACCGCACATCCAACTACACTCACCCCCAACAACAATGACCCGCGCAACCAGCTAGAAAATGAACTCACATAATCCTCCACGTCGTTTGTGACGCACACAACCGTAACAATAAGCACAGCTACACCCATCCTAACAAGGAATCCTCCCTTACCGTCTCTTCCCGTCTCTTCCCGTCCCTTACCGTCCCTTACCGTCCCTTACCGTCTCCTATTACCTTCCACGATCCTAAAAACCACGCAACGAGGTTCGCATGCCCCAGGACAAGCTCATCCGCGAAGTAGTCGATCTGACCGATTCCTCGGCGAACACCATTTTTAACATGAGCATCGAGGAGGCCAGGAAGCGCGTGCTCGATGGAGACCTCGAACGCGTACGCGAGATAGACGGACAGTTCGCGCTGGTTGCCCAGAGGGACATAACCGTGCGGATGGCGCGGTCGCTGGGGATGCCATTGCGCTATTTCATCGCCAAGCGGGAGGATGGCCCGGCTCTGGTGGCATCAGATCGGATCGATGCGATCCGCCAGTGGCTCGAGAATGAAGGCCTGGGGGACCAGTTCCACCCATCCTATACCAGGATGGTACCGGCACACTACGTGACAGAGATTTCACTGGTCGGATGTCCCGATCCAAACCCGACGTACTCCCGCTATTTCGCACCGCGGAGAGAGAGCCTGTCGGAGGACGTCGCCGACATAGGCCACCGTTACATCGACGCCTTGGACCGGGAGGTCGGCAAGTGGCTCCAGACGTTACCGACTGACGCGCCGATCGGTGTGTGTTTCTCAGGTGGCATCGACAGCGGTTCGGTGTTCTTAGTCACGTACAACGCGATGCTGCGGGCGGGTATGAACCCGGCGCGCCTGAAAGCCTTTACGCTCAGCGTGGACCGTGGCGGTGACGATTTGAAGCAGGCGCGGCAGTTCCTCGATGCGCTAGACCTGGGAATGTTTCTCGAAACAATCGACGTACCCGCGGCGGCACTCGATGTGACCGAAGCGATCCGAGTCATTGAGGACTACAAGCCGTTGGACGTCGAGGCCGGTACCATGGCACTAGCTCTGTGCCGAGGGATCAGAGAGCGGTACCCCGACTGGACGTACTTGATAGATGGAGACGGTGGGGACGAGAACTTGAAAGACTATCCCATAGAGGAAAATCCCGAACTCACGATCCGTAGTGTGTTCAACAACTTGATGTTATACCACGAAGGGTGGGGTGTAGATTCAATCAAGCATTCCCTGACCTACACCGGCGGGCTGAGCCGCGGCTGCACCAGAACGTACGCGCCCGCCTCCAAGTACGGGTTCGAGGCGTTCAGCCCCTACAAGCTTGCCAACGTCATCGAAGTCGCTGAAGCCATTCCGTTCGTAGCCATTACAAACTGGCAGCACGAGCAGCTCTACAAGCTCAAGGGTGACGTTGTGGCAAAGGGAGTGAGAGCAGTGACCGGCATCGACATGCCCGTGTTCGATAAGCGTCGTTTTCAGCATGGTGCCGCAGCTCATGCCGTACTTTCTGAGCGGTTTCTCCAGACCCCGGCTGCGTACCGGCACGCGTTCAATGCCGCCTTCGAAGCTTGAGGACCTACGCTTAGGCGACGAGTGGATCATTGGGCAACGCGGTCCCAGAAACTCGGTTGACCCCTCTCGGCCGTACGCGGTCACCGTGGAGCCCGAGCTGGGTGCCGATGGAAATGTCGCTGACGTAGCGACTGTCTTCATCACCAATCGCGAATGTCCATTCCGCTGCTTGATGTGCGATCTGTGGAAGAATACGACCACACACCGCGTACCGGATGGTGCTGTCCCTGGTCAAATCGAGATTGCACTCCCGCAAGCACCGTCCGCGCAGCGCGTCAAGCTCTACAACTCGGGTAGTTTCTTCGACAGCCAGGCAATTCCGAGATCCGACGGGGCTCGTATCGCCGACCTGCTCGCGGGCCTTCAGACAGTAACCGTCGAATCGCATCCGCGTTTGATCAACGAGCGCTGCACTGAGTTCGCCGCAATGCTCGAGCCCGAATTGGAGGTTGCAATGGGGCTCGAGACTGTGGATCCCGATGTTCTGCCGCACCTCAACAAACGCATGACCCTTTCTGATTACGAGAGTGCGACACGGTTCCTGAACGACATCGGCGTGCGCGTGCGCGCGTTCATCCTGCTGCGCACTCCGTTTCAGACCGAGGAAGGGGGTCTGGAGTGGGCCAAGCGTTCTCTTGATTACGCGTCTTCCATCGGAGTGGAGTGCAGCACGATCATACCGACGAGGGTCGGGAACGGTGCAATGGAGTGGCTTCAGGCAAACGGCCACTTCGACACACCAAGTCTATCCAGCCTGGAGGAGGCTCTCGACTACGGTGTCAGCCTCAGCAGCGGCCGTGTGTTCGCGGATCTGTGGGATATCGACAAATTCTCTTCCTGTACTGATTGCGGCCCTGACCGCGCCGAGCGGTTGAAACAAATCAACCTATCACAGGAATTCCTGCCGTGGGTAACCTGCCACTGCGGTACTTAGTCAGTGTTCGGGCGACGCATTGCGTCGCCCCTATCCTCTATCTCTCTTCCTCGTATATATCGTCTTGAACTGCATGGCCATCAATAACTGACAGTCTTCGCAATCGTCCTTCATTTCTTGCGGTCGTACCGGCTCGGCAAGAACCTCGTACCCCAACTCCCGATAGAGTTGTTCTGCTTCTTCGGCACGTCTGCCATCGGCAATGAAACGACGCTCCCACCCTCCCGCCAGGAGTTCCGGGTCACCCTCCAACTGTTCCTCGGAAAGCACCCGATGAGCTTCATGTTGGACCACGAAACTCAGCGACTTCATGACTTCCGGTGCCAGGTCACCTGGTTCGTCGTTGCGGATGTCCGGCTCACTCATACCGTTTGACTCTCATTCTCATCACGTTGCGGAAACCCTATCGAGATCGGCATCACTTTCGGTCAGTTTCTGCAGCCGGCGGTGTCCCAGTATTGCCGAACCAAGAGCAGCCGTATACTGAACCAGATCGCCTTCCGGAACATTGACGTCGGCCGCCAGTTCCTTCTTGACGACTTCCGCCATCGTTTGGAATCTCAGTATCCCACCGATCAAAGTAAACTCCGGCTCCATCCGAACGCGCTTCATGAGCTGCACTGACCTTCCCACGAGTGAGACGATCGCCCCGTACATGATATCTGCAGGCGCCTGCCCTTCCGACAGATGGTTGATGACCTCCGACTCGGCGAATACAGCACAGACTCCCGAAATGGGAATGGCATCCTTCGATGTCGATACCAACGGGCCTATCTCTTCGGTCGAGTATCCCATGTAGCGAGCGGTCTTTTCGAGGAATGCACCGGTTCCCGCGGCACACTTGTCATTCAATCTGAAAGACTTGACCTTTGCGCCCTCACCGAGCCGGCTGGCTTTCATCGTCTGGCCACCGACATCGAGAATGGTCCGCGTGCCCGGGAAGAAGAACGCGGCACCGCGCGCCGCCGCTGTCAGGTCGGTGACCTGTGTGTCGCTGATTGAGACTTGGTGGCGACCGAAGCCAGTAGCGATCACATAGCCAACGTCGGCTTTCGAGATACCTGCGTCTTCAACCGCTGTCGCGTAAGTGCTCTCGGCGACTTCGGCCAGCTTGAATCCCGTCGGGTTCATGGCCCGTCCGACCACCTCATTGTCATCACTCAGGATGAGCGCCTTGGTGTACGTAGATCCGACATCGATTCCGGCGGTGTAAGTCATGATGCCTTCTCCGTTGCTTTGGCCGGGGCCCTGCTCGCCATGATGTGGTCCAGCGCGAAGAGCGCCGCGCCGAGCGCGCCCATGTAGTGGGATTCGTCGCTCACGTTCACCTTCAGCCCCAGGCGCTCATTCAGCGTCTCAATCATCGCAACGTTCTTGGCTACACCCCCAGTAAAGGTGACCTCTTCCTCTATTCCGACCCGCCGCAGTAGGCCTGCCGAGCGGCCGGCGATGGACTGGTGCACGCCCAGCAATATGTCTTCGATCTTCTTTCCTTTGCCAAGCCACGACAGGACTTCCGATTCGGCAAAGACGGTGCAAGTGGTGCTGATCTTGACCGCCTTTACTCCGGCCAACGCAGTCGATCCGAGCTGGTCTAGCGGAATGTCCAGGGCGCTCGAGGCCGCTCCCAGGAATCGCCCCGTACCGGCCGCACATTTGTCGTTCATACAGAAGTCTACGATCTCTCCGGTCTGCGATACGCTGATCGCTTTGGTATCCTGCCCACCCATGTCCACCACCGTTCGCGTTCCCGGAAACATGTGCACCGAACCGCGACCGTGGCAGCTAATCTCGGTAACCTGCGTGTTGCCGAAGGTGACTTTGTAGCGTCCGTAACCGGTACCAACTATGTACTCGACTTCTTCCTCCCGCAGATCGCCATTTCGCAACGCCTCCTGAAAGGCGTTCTCCGCCGCTCGCACCACATTAGCCCCAGTGTCGGTGAGGGCGCGGGTGACGATCTCCTTGGACTCGTCGATGATCACTGCCTTGGTCTGCGTGGACCCGACATCCACGCCGGCTGCGTACGCCATTGCTGTCTTCTTTCGCTGAGGTTACTACGCTGTGGTCCCCGCCGCCCGCTGGCTGCGCGACGCTAATCCCTCGAAGAAGGCATCTACCCGGTTCTTGAGTTGTGCCTCAGAGACTACCCGCCGGTCCATCATATCCGATTCGAGAAACAGACTCGCCACATCCCGTTCAGCCATGAGCGCACGTCTGCTGTCCGCCAACCCCGTCGACGTCGTGCGGCAGCTCTTGATCGGATGAAAGACCACACCGTCGGCCCCGTAGCTGTCGATCATGTCAACGAGGATATCGGTCTGGAAGAACATGCTGTCCATTGCGTCGCGCACGCCCACGAGCACACCCTCGGCGAGGCTCTCAATGGGATCCGACAGGTCGTACTGGAACCCCATGTCGGACCCGCCTGACGCAAACCACAGATACGTGGAAGTGATGAACGTGCCACCCCACTCGGTGAATAGCTCGTTGAAGCGGCGGAAGATGGGGTAGCACGGAACGCCAACGAAAATGAGTCGGTACAGCTCCTCAGTGAGCGTCCCGATACCGCGCTCCGCCTTGTATTCCATTTCCTCAACAAGCTCCTCGAAGTAGTCCCCACCGGCCTTTAAGCCACGAAAACCATTTGCGACGCCCAGGTAGATCGTGCCGTCTGAGAGTGCATTGAACAGAGATGGGCGGCTGCGGTTGAGTTCGAGCACACGCTTCCATGCTAGGCTCATCCGGTTCGCCTGTTCCATTGTATCACGCAGACGGTCTATGTCGAACTTCTTGCCGCTCACCTGCTCGCAGATGGGGATCAGTTCCTTGATCTGAGCGGCGACGTAACTACGATCGTTTTCGAAATCCCTATTTCCAGACCAAGTTTGCGTACCTGCTGCGCGCGTTCCCGGCACGTCGAGTGTAAACACGGGGATGTCATACATCCGTTCCCAGATCTCTGCCCACTTGATGTACGTGTTACATGCATTGGTATAGACAGCGAGTCCCGGTTTGGGAATCCGGCCCATGGGCAGTTCGCCACCTCTGAGTTGGGTTGCTACGTCAGCTTTTACGTAGCCACATATGTCTGGCGAGTAACCGTAGTCTTCCGCTTCATTCAGGTACTCGTGGGCGACGCGCCGCACCGCGGTTTGCAATGAGTTGATTTCGGGAAAGACGATAGGGAAATCGAAAGTTTGAAGCAGCTCGCACATGCTGCCCATGACAAATACGTAGGCACCGCGTCTGTCCTCCGCCGCTGCCTCTGTCAGATCTTCGAACCACTCGCGAAACAACCCGGCCCCATCCTTGTTGCCGCGTCCAACGATCGCGTCTCCAGTCACTTCTGTCATTGTGGTCCTCTTCCCTGATCACCTGCGTTAATCGGAACCCATCCGCTGCCCTATTCGAACAAGATGTTCTCGATGAAGGTCTCCAGTTGGATCTCCAGACCCTCGAAGCTCGACATGTTCTCCTCAAATTCGCTCACGAAGTACGGCACGTTCTTCACGTCGAGTTCCCTGGTATAGGCCACCTGTTCTTCGAGTCCCGGCTCGCACATTTTGGCTGCCGTGATGATTGCAGCCTGGGCTCCGGCACTCTCCATCCTCTCGAGCAGCATCTTCTCTTTGGGCTTTCGGAGATCGTGTTGCACCGGGCTGTAGGACGACTTCTCGACGTAGGCCTCCGCCAAATTGAGTAACGGGTCACCGTCTGGCGGAACGTCTTCCGTTATCCACCGAAGGCCAATGAGGAAGTCATCATCGACGACATAACAGGATCGCCCAACTGCCCTGATGAGGTCGAGTGGAGGTTGTTCGCAGAAGCCACCTTCAAATACGACCCTGATCCTGTCTTGGCGTTTGGCCGGTCTCTCCCTGAGGAGTGGTATTATCGCCGCTAGCAGGGCGTTGTGTTCCTCTCGCGGTATGAGGCCCGCCAGGGCCACCAGAACATACGCCTCGTCGGCTGCCACGAGCCATGGAGTCTTGCGCTTGATGTCGTACAGCTCGCGCAAGAGTGCTCGGTTCTCGTTGAACACATGTAGCGACTGGCTGAGATCAGCCGCCGTTACTTGCCGACCCGAGATCTCCTCTGTGCTGCGTCGCAGCCGGTCGTACTCGCCCCTCAGGTACTCCACTGCATGTCCGGAGTTGGCGTTTTGCGGCAGGTACAGAATCTGGCAGGGATATTCGAAGTTGCGACCCCAGACTGCTCCGAGATTCCGCGCGGCATCACAGATCGGATGGGTTACAAACATGTCGAGCTCGACTCGCTTACTCAAGGCCAGTTCGAGTGACGTCTTTAGTATTGAGCAAAGGTATGAGCCGAATCGAGAATCGGACTGCGTGGGCTCTACGGGAGCACCGCGCACTTTGAACGGGAGCATACCGGCAGCGTGGGCTATCTCCTCCGGAAAATACACTTGGAAGTGTCCTAGGACCTTGCCACCACTCTCGCGCCACCGCCGCACCGTCGGAAACTCCGTGTCTTCAACCAACTCCCGGCACTGGTAGAGAATCTCTTCCAACGGCTGATCGTGCCACTCAGTGAATACGGCTTCTCTGCTCATTCGTGCTTCCACTCCACCTTGCGTTTCTCTGTGAAAGCCTTGAGGCCTTCGAGAGCGTCACGAGTTTTCATCAGCTCGTCGACGTAGATCCTGCCTGCCCTATGAAGTGCATGAGCCCGCGCCGGTGCGGTCGCTTCGCGGAGTGCTCTCTTGGCATTTCGCAGAGCCGCACCGCTATGCCGGGCCATGCGCTGGGCGAGTTGGAGCGCGGTGGCCTCGACTTGATCGTCTGCCACAACTTTCCAGACAAGGCCAACTTCTGCTGCCTGCCTTGCGTCGATTGCATCACCAGTGAACACGATCTCGGCAGCGACACTGGGAACGCATATCTGGGGCAATAGTGCGCACGCCGCTGGTGGGAGCACACCTAGCATTATTTCCGGCTGCCCCAACTGAGCGTTCTCACCCGCTACTACAAAATCTGCAGGCTGCACCAACTCGAATCCACCGCCCAAGCAGCGGCCACGCACCGCAGCCACCACGGGCAGTGGGAAGGAATCAATGGCGCCGATGGTCTCAATGAACTCCGGTATCATCGCCTCGTACTCGGGAGGCAAGTGCTCACCAACATCTGCGCCGGCCGAGAAATGCTTACCCTCGGCTCTCAGGATCAGTACTCTCAGTGAACTTTCATCACGTAGCTTTGCCAGATCCTCTCGCAACTGCTGCATCACATCCCGTGTCAAGATGTTCAGCGGAGGATTGTTGAGAACTATCTCGCCGATACCATCATTGATTGATGTCGTCGTTGTCACTTGCGGTTACCCCCGTGTCCCGCCGTCCCGGGCACTCACCTGGAGTTTGTCTTCGCCCAAGTTGTCCCCGGCTTCTCGAGACTGTAATAGACCTTGATGTCTTCCAACTCCTCGAAAACTCGGGGCACTATCTGCAGGTCCATTCCGATCTCTATCTCATTTTCGCCTATTGTCTCACCGAACCACGCCAGTGCGCGCCCGCCTTCGTCGAGATCAACTACTCCAACTATGTATGGTGCAACGTCCTCGAAGCCCGTGGGCGCGGCTACGATCTTGGTGAACGTGTGGAGCTGGGCCTTCCCGCTCATCTCGATGAACTCGAACTCGCCGCTCATACACTCTTCGCAATCCGCTCGCGGTGGGAATGACGTCGCCCCACATTTCTTGCAGCGCGTTCCCATGAGCTGTCCATCCTTCAGGTACTGGGCGAAGTCGGTGACCTTCGTGTATGGCGTATAGTTGACCTTTCCAAACCACTTGAACATGATCAATCCCTTCTCATTACTTGGACGAAACAGTACTGGCCAATCCCGCCGACGTTGTGTGTCAGACCCACGTCGGCATCGGGAACCTGGCGTTCTCCTGCCTCGCCGCGGAGTTGTCTCGCTATCTCATAGGTCATTGAAAGCCCGGTAGCACCTATCGGGTGCCCCTTTGCCTTCAATCCACCATCCACGTTCACCGCCACCTTGCCACCAACATAGGTCTGGCGATCTGCGATGAACGGCCCACCTTCGCCCTTCTTACAGAAGCCCAGGTCCTCATAGGCCATGATTTCGGCGATCGTGAAACAGTCATGGACATCCGCTACTTTGACATCGTCCGGCCCAATGCCGGCCATCTTGTATGCTTTTCTTCCTGCGTCCTCGGCACTCGGCAGACCAACCAGGTGAGGTCGTCGCAGCACCGACATGCTTGCTGTAGCGCATGCCATACCATCCAGCCACACGGGCTTCTCGGATAACGCCTTTGCCTTCTCTTCGTTGGCCACGATCACGCAGGCAGCCCCATCGGCATTAGCACAACAGTCATATACCTGGAATGGAGTGGCGACATCCTCTGACGCTTTGGCCTTCTCTACCGTGATTTCCTTTCGGAAGAGAGCGTTCGGATTCCTGGCACCGTAGTAGTGATTCTTCACGGCGACGTCCAGCAAGTGCTCTCGTGTCGTCCCGAACTCGTGCATGTGACGCTTGGCGAACATTGCGTAATACGCCGGGAATGTCGTGCCGAATCCAGACTCCCATTGCACCTCTCCCACGCGTCCCATTAGCGCCAGAATTTCCGGAGTCGATAGTTCGGTCATCTTCTGACAACCCATCACCAACACGATGTCGTGCACTCCCGCCTTGACCGCCATCCACGCAGTTCGCAGAGCGGCGCTGCCCGAGGCGCATGCTACCTCGGTGAGCCAAGTGGGTTTGGGAAAGAGACCCAGGTACTCTTGAATCACTCCAGCTAGAGAGCGTTGCTTGTGATATTCCGGAACTGAGCCGATCACGGAGGCATCGATGTCTTTCCGTTCGATGCCCGCGTCCTCCATCGCTTGCTTGAACGCCTCGAACGCCAATTCCTGAACAGTGGCATCGCTACGCCGTCCGAAGACGCCGTGGCCGATACCGATTACCCCGACTCTTGTCATTGCTATCTCGCTTTTCTGTCTACATGTATTGGCCACCGTCGATTTTGATCACCTCGCCAGTGATGTGTCTTGCTCTGTCAGAGCACAGAAACACCACAACGTCGGCGCATTCTTCCGGTGTCGCAAAACGGCCAACGGCGGTCTCATCCATAGCCTTGGTGAGGAATTCCGGCGGGATCGCATTAGCCATCTCTGTCATGACCATCCCCGGCGCCACGACGTTCACATTCACATTGAACTTGCCAAGTTCCCTGGCCAAAGACTTACTCAGGGCAATTTCACCACCCTTGGATGCAGCATAATTTGTCTGAGCAAACTTGCCGCGCATGCCGTTGATTGAGGAGATGTTTACTATCTTGCCACCCTTCTGATCCTTGAAAACCAGTGCGGCTGCTTTGTTATAGTTGAAGTATCCCTTGAGATTGACATTGATGACAGTGTCCCATTGCTCTTCGGTCATCTTCCAGATCACACCATCCCAGTTGATGCCGGCATTACACACCATTATGTCGAGGCTTCCGAACTCTTTGACGACCGTCTGGACCATGTTCTGGGCGTCATCATAGCTGGCGACGTCTGCCTTGACTGCCAGTCCCTTGCATCCCAGCTTCTCGATCTCTTCGACGACCTTCTTTGCCTCCGTGTCGTGGCGGCGGTAGTTGATGGCCACGTTGCAGCCTTCCTTGGCAAACCCGACAGCTATCGCCGATCCGATACCGAGACTTCCTCCGGTAACAATGGTGTTCTTCCCCTTCAAACCTAGGTCCATGCTTACCTTCTTCCTGTAGCTTTCCATCACCCACATGTGCGGGCGACAATGTTGGTACTAGATTCGTTTCAGGCCCGAACCACGATACGGCAACGTCACTGATACTGCGGTGAAATTGCCTTGATCAGCTCGTCGTCCCACGGATGTCCCTGTGCAAGCATCTGTCGCAGTCTTATGAAATCCACTTCTCTCTGACCTTTCGGCCCCTCGTTGAATGCCCGGAACCCGGCCCTAGCCTCGGTCATCATGTTCAGCGCCAGCCACTCGCGGTTGGTGACGTTGGTGTTGTCCCAATGCCATTGCTTGTGCTTACGCAGCCCGTTCACCGTCTTGGATACACAGTCAGGCATCAACATGAGAATCTTCGTGCAGAGCGCATCCACGGCTTCGTCCAGCTTGCTCAGGTCG
The DNA here is from genome assembly GCA_039588335.1 of Gemmatimonadota bacterium. Taxonomy (GTDB): domain Bacteria; phylum Gemmatimonadota; class Gemmatimonadetes; order Gemmatimonadales; family GWC2-71-9. The sequence continues at coordinate 36,065 of JBDGZZ010000042.1, forward strand.
GTCTCAGCTTGGGCCAGGATCTCCTTGGCTGCGTCACGCTCGGCACCGTGCTTGAAGTCACCGTAGACGATATTGCCGAAGTCATCGACAAAGCGATCCGTAATCACCATCGGATTTGGAATCCATTGACCATCCACCTTGAGAACCGGGACCACCTGATTGAGAAGGCCGATGTGCATCGCTTTGTGCGCACTCCACATCTCGCACAGGATGCCACTCTCCATGGCCCTGGAGAACCCGACGTACAGCGGTAGGAAATCTGTCGAGCCTCCGTCCGGGGCGGAGCCGTGCTTTGGGCCCGCCTGACCAAACCTCGCCGTATCGGCCGCGACACTGAAGTCGCAAGCCATTCCGATCTCCTGTCCCCCGGCTATGCGCATTCCATTCACCCGATTCACAACCGGTTTATCACACCGTAGAATGGAATCGATCATGTCATTGAACAGACGCATGTACTGCTTGTACTCCTGCGGGTTGCCAGCGTAATACTCTGCGTACTCTTTCGTGTTGCCACCAGTACAGAATGCCTTGTCTCCAACTGCAGTGAAAACGCAAGCTACTACGCTGCGGTCCATGCTCGCCTGTCGGAAGGCCAATATTACTTCCTTGACCGCGTCTGTCGTGTAACTGTTAAACTGCTTTGGATTGTTCAGTATGATCCACGCATTGAAAAGGCCATCGACTTCGGCTCCCGATGGATCCTTGACCGGTCGCAGTTCATACCCGATTTCCTTGAACTCTATTCCGTCTATCAGCGTGTGACTGTTCAGCATGTCTAATCTCCCCTGCTCATTCCGGTTTACCGGATATTGATCCGGTCACTACGCCCAATCCGGCACCATGACCGCCCGCTTGTTGATTTGGTGATCGGCAACTCGTTGCAGAACGTCTGGTGCCTGGCTCATTGGATGGGTCTCGATGAACGGCTTCAATGTTATCTGCCCATCGGTAACCATCTTCAACGCGTCAGGGTACAGTTCCGGCTTGCAGCCCCAAGTTCCCTGGACCGTGGCATCGAATGCCATCAAGTTGCTCAAGCGCACTCCGATCTTGGCAAGAGTAAATCCAACCACCATCAGTGTGGATGCGAACGACAGCAATCCGAACGCCGTTTCCTGGCCGGAGGAATGCCCGGAGCACTCGAAAATCTTCCAACCGTGTCCCGAGCAGCCCGATTCCTTGGCGTGTGATTTCACGAGCTTCTTCAGTTCCTTGAATTCGACCTCACCGGAGTTGATGGTCAGACCCGGCCCGTGATCCGCGACCGCCGTTAGCTTAGCTTCGTCTACGTCGATCGCGACAACCGAAGCACCGAACGCGGCGGCTATCTGCGCGCAGTAGGTTCCCACTCCCCCTACACCCACGACTATTGCCAGATCATTGGTTTCCAACCCGGATCGTACAATTGCCTGATACGGAGTCGTCACCGCGTCAGCGATTACCGACAGCTCGTGCAGCTGGTACCCGCTCCGGTCCTCCACCATACACAGGCCACGACCCGGCGTCGTTATGTACTCTGCGAACCCACCGTCCATATCGTTGCCCGGCATGAGTTGGGCCCGGCAAACGTTACCGCGCCCGCCCCTGCACAGGCCGCACTCACCACACGGGATCACGGCAGGGACGATCACCTCCCGATGGAGGAGATGCTGGTAATCGGAACTTGCCTCCACCACGCTTCCACTAATCTCGTGTCCTAATGTGAGGGGAAGCTCCTTCTTTGTGGGAACTCCATCCTTCCAAAAACCGATATCGGTATGACACACCCCGCAACCGGCAACCTGAACCAATACCTCACCGTCGGATGGCTGTGGCTGTGGAACGTCTTGAACTTCGACGGGTGCGTTAACCGCAGTTAGTCGCACGGCCTTCATCGTGCACCCTCCCAGTGGTGATGGGACTATTACGACGGGATGCGTCGGTAAGTGCGCCATCCCGTAACGTCATCGCGGCCT
>JBDGZZ010000042.1:38087-46405 GCA_039588335.1 Gemmatimonadota bacterium
CCACCGACCAAGTGGTCGGCGAATTCAGCCCCCAACTCCGGGGCGTGCAACGAGCCTTCGGGCCGGTACCATCGTGCAATCCAGTTGATCGCACCGAGTATCGCGAATACGGCAATCTTGGAATCGACAGCTCGGAACTCACCGCTCTTCACACCGCTCTCAATGATACGCCGCAATCCTCGCTCGTACCTATCTCGAGCCGCAATCACTTCCTTCTGCCTCTCTGGTGACAGCGCTGTCACTTCAAAGGCGAGCGGTGACCCATCCAATGTCTCTGTCATTACGCGAACGTGTTCGCGAATCACATGTGCAAGCCGGGCCGCATCAGAATCGAACCGCTGCCTCTGGTTCTTCATTATCCGGTCCAACTCCGCCAGTGACTCGCGGTGGCATTCGTAAAGGATGGCTTCTTTGTCGGGGAAATAGTGATAGAGAGCGGTGTTACGCAGGCCCAGATGTTCCGCTATATCGTCCAGAGTGGTGGCGTGGTAGCCCTGTTCGCGGAACGCTCGAAGCGCGGCGTGGCGTATCTCCGCTCTTCGTCGCTGTCGTTTCTCGCGAACGTGCGGTGACAGGGTAGCCTGTCCCCGGCTCTGTGCCATACCCCTCGCCTCGAATTTGAACTGTAGTTAAAAATTTGAACTTCAGGTAGATTTACGTCAAGGGCAGAGATCCCAGGTGTGGGATTACAGTTCGCCGGCACAAAGCGCATATTAGGATGGCTTTAGCGAAGCTCATCGAGCTATTCTATTTCAACGACGGCACTTACATGCTCTCCGGCACGTCCCAATACGCCCTTCGATCCGTCATTTTTCTGGCGGGCAGAACGAACGACGCTCCGATCCCCGCCCCCGATATCGCGGAGGCACTCGAGATTCCCGATAACTACCTGGGAAAGATTCTGTATCAACTCGCTCGGACGGGTATCCTCGCGTCGTCTCGTGGAAAGCGCGGTGGTTTTTCCCTCGCACAGCCGGCGACGCAGCTGTCAGTGCTCGACGTCGTCAAGCACTTTGACCGGTTTGATGACAGCCGTACCTGCCTCCTGGGACGGAAGGAGTGTAGTGACGGCCAACCCTGTGCGGCCCATGACAAATGGAAAGAAGTGTCGGAGCAATTGACCGAGTTCCTCAGCAAGACGACTGTCGCCGATCTGCTGCAAAAAGACCCCCAAAAAGAACCATCCACCCTAGCCAGGCTCTCTGCTAGCTAAACGCGTCTGGCAGTTCGGCCACCTGGAAGCCTTTACGACCGCATAATCCGACATTAACATGAGAATAGAGCAAATTCATTCGACCGACACCTGACGGGGGTGTAGGATCCTATCTAGCACTGCCGAGTACGCACTCCGGGCCGTTCTTTACCTCGCTGAGCACTCGACGAAGCAGCCGGTGCCGGCCACCGATGTATCTTCTGCTCTAGACATCCCACCCAACTATCTGGGAAAGATCCTCCACGTTCTCGCCCGATCCAACGTTCTAACATCTTCCCGTGGAAAACACGGAGGGTTCGAGCTGGCAATCTCACCGGACGAGCTATCAATACTCCAGGTCGTCTCTCTGTTTGACCGTTTCGGCGGTGAACCGACGTGTCTCCTGGGCCGATCCCAGTGCACCGACCACCAACCGTGCGCGGCACACCAGGGATGGAAGTCGGTTTCAGAACAGATTCTGGCGTTCTTCCACGAAACCACCGTTAGTGACCTCATGGGTGGATCCTCGAACTAAAGGAGAATCGGGGGGTACTCCTAGGCCGAGAAGAGTGAAAACCGCCCTTACATAAGAGGATCAGCTTCCTTACTGGTTACATTTCTCAGCCATGATTTCCCTGTGCGCTTTAGGATTGGCGGCGATTGCACCTGTCGTAGTACAGCAGGACACATCGACCGTCGACACGATTATAAAAATGAGGAGTGTGGTGGTCTCGGCGACGCGAGCCGGTGAGGTGAGGCGGTTGAGCCAACCGCTCGCAATGTCACTCATCGAACCCCAGATGGCCGATATAAGCCGAGGCACAATCGCCGCCGATCTCCTGCGTGATCTCCCCGGGGTCCAGGTGCAACAGACGTCGGCCGGTCAGGGTTCGGTGATTCTCCGAGGTATGATTGGCAACCAGGTGTTGTTACTGGTAAACGGGATTCCCCTCAACAACGGGACCTATCGAGACGGGCCCGGTCAGTATCTTGCCACCATCGATCCAGAAACCATACAACGGATAGAGGTCATACGAGGTCCCGCCTCGGTTCTGTACGGATCGGACGCCCAGGGGGGAGTGGTGAACGTCATCACCAAGTCGCACCCCGACGCAGGTTCACAGAGCGTGCGTATCGCCGGGAGAACGATGAGCGCCAACTCCAGTGTTCGCGGCCGCCTCTCCGCCGGAATCATGCGTTCCAAATGGAGTCTCGGCGTGGGCGCGTCGCTCGGTACTGCCGGCGATCTCCGGGCCGGCGGTGACGTCGGGCTCCAGAATCCAACCGGATTCGATGTAGCAGGGGTCGATGCGGACTTATCGGTCTCCGCTGGAAAGCACAACGTGAAAGCCGCCGTACAGCATTTCAGGATGACGGACGTGCCACGCTACGACAGGTACGTCGATTTCCGCGCACCTGCACCGGGAAGAGACTCGGTGCACACGTTCGACCCCCAAACACGTCAGCTCGCATATGTACGGTATCAGTTCGAACCTGAGGGCAAGGCCGTCAGGAGCCTGGAGATCAAGGCCAGTCTCGCCGTTCAAAAGGAAGCCCGCAACCGCATCAAGCTGCTGGGATCGGGCGATGGTGACTCGATCCTGACGGCTTGGAGTGACGACGTATACACACCCGGCCTCAGTTTGGTAGGATCAAGCGAATTCTCAGTCGGTCACAGAAACCTCTCGATCACATGGGGTGGCGACGGGTACCGCGATATCCTCGATACTCACGGGAGTCAGACCAACATCAACTCAGGCGACGTCACAGAACTGCGCCGCGAAACGAGCACCGGTTCGATACCAACCGGACGATTCCCAGACGGTGCCACAGCCGACCGTTTGGGACTCTTCGCTACGGCCGACGTGGACATCCTCGAAAGCCTCCTCTTCTCGTTTGGCGCCAGGTGGGCATACTTTCGCAACGAATCAGACGTGGGCACCGAATTGGGTGGCGCAGTGAACAACTCGAGTTCGAATCTCACGGGCCAACTGGGGATTGTGTACCTCCCCGATCCGCTCTGGAGTATCGCGTTCCGTGTTGCTCAGGGATTCAGATCGCCCAACCTGTACGATCTCACGAATGTTGGCCCCGTACCCGACGGCATCGTTCTGCCAAACACTTTGGCCCAACCCGAGCGGTCTCTCAGCACTGAGATCGGCATTCGCTACTTGGACCGGAATGGGGGACTCGACTTCACAGTCTACTTAACCCGAATCAGCGACTTCATCGACCGTGTACCAGGTTCGTTCAACGGTGACACCCTGTTCCAGGGTGAGCGAGTCTATCAGGGACAAAACGTAGGAACCGCACGGCTGGCCGGTTTCGAGGCAGAGGGCATTTCTCGTTTCGGCCCGTTGGAAACACGTGCCACGCTGCTCTACACACAGGGCAATCAAACTGACTCCGACGGTGTCGAGACACTTATGTCCAAGATACCACCACTAGGTGGAACGGTGCGGCTCCGTTGGTCATCCGAACGCGGCGGCGTATGGGTCGAGTACGCACTGCGCTGGGCAGTTGAGCAGAACGGCTTGGGACTGCGGGATCAATCCGATCCCCGGATCTGTCCTCAGTATCTCCAGGACCAGCCCGCGTTTTGCGCAACCGCCGGGTTTGCAGTTCACGGCTTTGCAGCCGGTGTTAAGGTCACAAACCAAGTAGTAGTGACTGCGGGGTTCGACAACGTCACCAACCGGTTGTATCGCACACATGCAAGTGGAGTAGACGGGGCAGGCAGGAGCGTATGGATGGGGCTGTCGGCGGTGGGGGTATTGTAAGGGGCGGCAAGGGACGGCAAGGGTGACGGCGGGCTGTCGGATAGCGACACAACATGACACACAAACACATCTTCTACGTCCACGGTAGGAACATCAAGCCGACGCCGGCAGCGCTGAAGCGCATGTTGAGGCTGGCGATCACCTCCGGGCTCAGCCGCGTGGATCGCCAAGCCGCAGCTCTCTTCGAGGAATCAGAGGTCGAGTTCACGGTTGCCTACTTCGGCGACCTGATGAATGAGCTCATGCTTCAAGCACGCCCCGACATACGTACCTCGATGGTACTCTTGCGGGACAAGTGGTACGAGCCACATCACCGTGATTGGGCCCCACTGGATGAACTGATCGCTCGGCCGACTCGCCGGCATGCGCAGCGCGACTACAAGCAACTGATCCGCAAACATAAGAACCGGCGATTTCTAGACGACTTGGCTCACGTGTTCGGACCTGTCAGCTCGGTAACCGGGCTCACCACATACGCCGTCAAGAGAATGTTCCCCGACTTCGGTGCGTACCTGACTAGCCGGGCATGGGCTTCACAAATTAGGGCGAGGCTCCAGAGAAGGCTCAAGCGCGCATTGGCCAGAGGAGACGAAATCGCTCTGGTGTCACACAGCATGGGATCCGTCGTTTCCTACGACGTGCTGTGGAAGCTGTCTCGACTGAGTGAGCATCAGGCGGTGCATAACCGTAAGGTCTCGCTTTGGCTGACACTGGGTTGTCCGCTGGGCGAGAAATCGATTCGGGACGAACTGTACGATTCCAACGAGCCGGATGACGGTGTATACCCGTCGAACATCGTGAACTGGGTCAACGTTGCAGCGCACGACGATTTCGTCGCCCGTGATGCCACGGTGGCGGACGACTTCAAGAAGATGCTGGAGCGTGGGCTGGTCCAACGCGTCAAAGACATGTCACGCATTTACACGTTCTGGGTCGGCTCGAAGGGTTCGAACCCACACAAGTCATACGGCTACCTAAACCACCCCACTGTGGCCCGTGTTCTGGCAAGGTGGATTCGGAGAACCTAACAATCCACTAGCTCGCACTCCCTGAAGCTTCTTTCCTATAAGTCCTTTTCTTCCATACACTTGACTTCTCCTTGAGCCACTCAGGCGACGTTTCGCCATGCTGATTCTGTTCTTTTACGCGTTTGTGTCCAACGTAGCGCTAGCGGTGGTGCCACACGAACCTGTGGTCATCTGGTACGGAGCACAGGTCGGAATCTGGTTAACCGCTGCGATCGCGACGGTAGGGACCGTTACGGCATCGTGGGTCGATCATCGCGTCTTCGTTCCGGTGTTCGAGCGAGTCTCCTCGACTCGGCCCCTGACGAGTGGGCTCGTCGCGACTCTGCACAGGTGGTTTGGCAGGGCCCCTTTTGCAGTCATCGCGATCTCAGGCCTGACCCCATTGCCGTTCTGGCCGTTCAAGGCAATGGCCTTCGCAGCTGGTTATCCCCTGGGACGTTATTTGGCGGCGGTGGCGGCCGGGCGTTTCCCCCGCTACTTGCTGCTGGCCTGGCTCGGTCTCGTCATCAACATCCCGACGTGGGTGTTGGGTGCAGCATTCATAATCCTATTGCTTCCTTCGTTGAGGTTGATACCATGGCAACGGCAAAGCGCGAACTGACATTCTTACTGGCCGAACCGGAGCGCCGGGTGCTGCGTGCCATCGCGGCCCGCATACCGCGGATGTTCCACTCCAATCACCTGACGGGACTCGGCGTGCTCGCAGCCGTCGGGGCAGGCATGGGGTACGGTCTGTCGAGCCTGAACGTTGGTTGGCTCTGGTTCGCCAGTGCGATGCTGGTCGTCAACTGGTTCGGCGACAGCCTCGACGGCACACTCGCCCGTGTGCGCAGGGCTGAGCGCCCGAAGTACGGATATTATCTGGACCACATTGTCGATGCGTTCGCAACGGCTGCGATTGGTATAGGTATTGGACTATCGCCGTTCGTGAGTTTCCCGATTGCGATGTTGCTCGTGGTCCTCTACTTGACGCTGTCGATCAACGTGTATCTGGAGTCGCAAGTGTTCGGCGTCTTCAAACTAGCTTACGGGATTGTCGGTCCAACTGAGGCGAGGATAATACTGATAGTGGTGAACACGCTGCTACTGTTATGGCCGCAGACACAGCAGGTACCCCTATCGATCACCACCTTCGTCGGCAACCCGGTGGCATTGCTTCTCGCAGCCGGAATGGTCATCACTCTGGCCGTGAGGTTCGGGAAGAATCTCCACCGCTTGGCCAAGATGGAACCGCGTAGGCAGTTGGGGTTCTAGCGGCGGGTGGCAGGGGCACAAAGAGCAGGAGGCGGTAGGAAATGCACGGGGCGGAGCACCATCCTCCCATTGCCCCCCTACCGCTTCCTCTGCCTTTTCCCGGTCCATGTCAGGTTGGCCGTGGGGCTGCGAGGACAATAGTGCCCCCAAGGGGAGTCGAACCCCTGTCACCACCTTGAAAGAGTGGTGTCCTTACCGCTAGACGATGGGGGCAAATTCACTGAGTGCTGCCGGACTCCGACAAGACATGACGATAGCGGTAACGGGATTCGAACCCGTGTTTCAGCCTTGAGAGGGCTGCGTCCTAGTCCCCTAGACGATACCGCCAAAACCCGTCCATCTCGGATGGAGCTAAGCAATATCACCGTGGACCGGCATCGGACGCAAGCACTCGCCGGACAGGACCAGAAGAGCCAACCGGTCCACTAGCACGTACCGAACAAAAGCCGTAAATACTGGCGTTTCCTCACCGACATCTCGCGACACCTGAGGAGGCGCACTGTGTTCAACTAATTCGGTGACAGCAAGTTACGGACAACCATAGAGTGCGCGCGGGATCTCTGCCAGCTTCCGGCACCGTTTCACAAAAACTTCATGTATTCTTCACAGTGCGGTAGTGAAGCTTCATAAACGCCGATCGGGCTCTCCCCTGCCTAACCGGCGACACTATCGGGAGATCAGTCGAAGGTCCCAAAGCGCCGTCCAGTTGTACTGACTCCGTCAAGTCACGCCCCTCTCGTCCACAGCGCGCGGGGGCATTACTGTAGGTACGGCAACGCCGTAGCTTCCCATCACTGGTGGTGGTGAACACGTTGTCGTTGAGAGAACGTCGGATCACAAGAGGAAGCGAACCATGACAAGCCCAAAGCAAACGGTCTCCAAGGCGAACGAGTGGAAGCACGTACTGCTAATCGTCGTATCGGGATTGCTCGTATTCGAAACGCTGACCGGTCTCTTCATTTGGCTGCTGCCGTTCAGTGTAACGAACCAGGTGAACGTCTTGGCGCACACAGTGGTAGGCCTGGTCTTCATTGTTCCGTTTGCGTGGTATCAGATTCGCCACTGGCTGATCTACCGCCCGACGAAGATGAACCACTACAAGTTGACCGGATACTTTTCGCTGATAGCGACCCTAGTCGTGGCGGTTTCCGGCCTGGTGCTCACCTATCAGGCGGTGTTCGCAACCAGGATCAGCTACACCTGGGATCTACTACACATCGTTTCTACTGTTGCGCTCATTGCATCGGTTTTGCCGCACGTTGTGGCTATTGTGGTCCGCAACCTGAAGGGACGCCAGCTCGAGACTGCTAGCGTCAGAGCAGCCGAGAAACGGTTTGCCTCGGGGACGGCACTAGTTGCCATACCACTGTTCGTGCTCGTCGGGTTCGCCGTGTACGCGTATGAGCCCGTGACGTTCGCCGACGAGTTCCCTCCCGACTACGTCACTCCCTGGGGAGAGGACAGGCCTTTCGCACCGAGCCTGGCCCGCACCAGCACTGGCGGCGCTTTCGACAGCCGGTCGTTGGGCGGTTCCGAATCTTGCGGTTCAGCTGGCTGTCACGAAGAAATTCTCAAGGAGTGGCAGGTGAGTGCGCACCGCTATGCGGCCATGGACATAGCATTCCGGAAGGTGCAGGACATCATGGGCGAGCAGAACGGGGCCGAATCCACACGTTATTGCGGTGGCTGTCACGATCCGATATCGCTGTTTTCCGGCTCGAAGAACATCTTCACCGAGAATCTCACCAACCTCACCGGTTACAACGAGGGTGTTTCCTGCATAGTGTGCCACGCCATTACGGAGACGGACGTCAAAGGCAACGCCAACTACACTGTGTCGCAACCCGACCGATATATGTTCGAGCTGCATGAGGGCAATACTGCAAAGTGGGTGAGCGATTTCTTGATCAAGTCTTATCCTCGTTACCACGTGAAGACGTTACAGCACAGACTCTTCAAAAGCCCCGAGTTCTGCGCGGCCTGTCACAAGCAGTTCATCGATGAGGAGATCAACAACGTGGGTTGGGTGCAGTTGCAGAATCAATATGACAACTGGCGTGAAAG
>JBDGZZ010000043.1:0-22490 GCA_039588335.1 Gemmatimonadota bacterium
CGCAGCCTGACACTAACAGGTTTGGACGGAGACTCATGAGGCGCAAGAAGACTTTTCGCGAGAAACTGACAGAGGACAAAGGTCTACCGCGCATTGTGCCAATTTCGGAGGGGATGAGCCGGACGTGGGGAAAGGGCACGATGGTTCTGCCAGCCGCGACCGAGGTTGCGGATCTCATGCGCAGTGTACCCAATCGCAAGTTGATCACGATAAACCAGATCCGGGAGGTTCTGGCCCGTCGCCATGGGGCTTCACAGGCGTGCCCCATAGTGACAGGTATCATGGCGCGGATTGTGGCAGGCGCTGCGGGTGAAGAGGAGGCCGAAGGGAAGAAGCGTGTCACGCCTTATTGGCGGACGCTGAAGACCGGCGGAGAGTTGAATGCGAAGTACCCGAGTGGCCTGGAGGGCCAGCGCCAGCGTCTCGAATCGGAAGGGCACCAGGTTGTAGCGAGAGGCAAGAGAATGTTCGTCAAAGCTCATGAACTGTCTCTCGTGCGTGTTGAGTGATCCGTTGGCCGATCCATCGTAGAGAACAAACTCATGAGACAGCAAGAAATGCCTGAGGCAGTGCTGGAAAAGGTCGGCCCGGAGAACCTGTCAGATTGTGGTATCGGATGTATCACGAATCCGAAGCACGAAGGCCACGGCCCCAAAGTCGACTGGCTGCAACAGTGTTTCTCCGCAGGCCTGCGTTACCTACTCTTCCGTGACCCGCAGGGCAAACCGTTGGCCTTCCTGGAATACGTACCGGGCGAATACGCCTGGCGGCCCGTGGACGCCAAGGGTTGGCTGTTTGTGCATTGCCTGTGGGTCTATCCCAAAGGACAAGCTGTAGGCGGGCTGGGGAGCCGCTTGATCCAGGCCTGCTTGGATGAAGCGCGACAGGCGGGCGCCAGAGGTGTGGCAGCGATGGTGAGTGATGGTCCCTGGATGGCGCCGAAGCAAGTGTTTCTCCGGAACGGATTCGAGCAGATTGCGGAAAGAGATCGATTCCAGTTGGTCGTTCGCCGGCTGAGAGAAGGGCCAGCGCCGAGTTTCCGCGACATAGACACAAGGTGGACTAAGCATCGAGGGCTGCATATCGTGTATTCTGCCCAATGTCCTTACCTGCCTAAGTCAGCGAACGACCTGTCGGCCATGGCGGGCGAACACGGCCTGGACGTGAAGATCACAGTGCTGAACAGCGCACGCGAAGCGCAAAACGCGCCTTCCTACTACGGTGTTTTCAATCTTTTGTGGAACGGGCGGCTGCTGTCAGATCATTACGTGAGCAAAGGACGATTCAGAAACCTACTAAAAAGGGAAATTCTGAATCAAAACGAATTACGAACATGACGCGCAAGTCTACCGTGATGCCCGCTACGGCAGAACAGGGTTCAATACTGAGAATCATGCTCGCTATCGGGTCATTGCTCGTGCTAGCAGTGGTTGTTAGCCCCTTAGAAGCGGCGCAGGATACGGCATCTGAGCAGCCAAGCAACATCATGTACCGTGAAGTCAACGGGCAACAATTGAGTGCACACGTGTTCCGTCCACCCATGCGTGGTGAGGGCGAGAAGTTCGATGCCGTCTTGTTGTTTCATGGAGGCGGTTGGAATGCCGGCACACCCGAGTGGTCCTTCGACACAGCCAGGCGGTTTGCAGACTGGGGCATGGTCGCGATCGCCATCGAGTACCGGCTGTCAGGAGGTGACGTCACGCCTATAGAGGCGTTTGAAGATGTGTGCGAGTCCATTAGGTGGGTGCGCAATAATGCCGCCGATCTCGGATTGTCGGGGCGCGTGGTGGGCTACGGGGTTTCTGCTGGCGGTCATCTAGTAGCCGCATCGGGCACTGTAGGCTGTCCCGACAGCGAAATTGAAGGCGACCGTTCCGCACCCGACGCGCTGCTGCTTTGGTCACCGGCGCTGGATGTTGCGACGGACGGGTGGTTTGCACGTATGCTGCAGGGACGAGTGGCGGTGTCGGATTACTCTCCGGCCGAACGTGTGACGCGAACGACGCCACCTACATCGATTGTTATTGGTGCGGAGGACACACTGACCCCCTTGTCTGGTGCCAGGCGGTATTGTAACCGATTGGTCTCTCTTGGTGGAGTCTGCGAGTTGAATGTGTATGAGCGCGTGGGGCATCTGCTCACGCGGAACCTGGCGAATCAAGAAGGCGACTTCGATCCAGATCCTGAGGCCATGGCTGATGGAATCGAGCGGCATCGGCAATTCCTCATCGAGCTAGGCTTCATTTCTAATCCGTAAGTCGCTGAGCTACCTAGTACCACTGAGAAGTGTGGAGGAGAAGGCAGATGACACTGGTTTGCATTGCGGAAGTCAAGGGCCGTGGCTAGCGAGGCTGGCCCTGTGGTTCCTGCTAGCGCTGCAGTTGTCGGGAACTCCGTACGTCCCGAAACGGGAGGATAGCAGAATGCAATCACCCGAGGAAGCGAGGCTCGAGTTTCTCGTGGGCGAGTGGGTTTCTTCCGATAGAAGTTACGCCGGACCTAACGGGCCAGGCGGTACGAGCGAAGGGCTGGCATCTTACAGGTGGGAGGTAGGTGGGAAGTGGCTGATCTACGACTTCCGATCCACCATCCCTGGACTTGGTCCGTACGAAGTCCGTGGTGGGGTTAGCCATGACCCCCACGAGCTGCGCCTACAGGGCCTATACTGTTAACAACCTTGGAACCTTCTCCTATACGAAGGCCACTGGGAAGCGAACGACACGTTGGCATTCACGCTCATCTACCCCGAGCGACAAGACGACACACGGGTCACGTACATCAAGGGTTCGGACGGCACCGTCCGACTTACCTCGGAGCGCCCATCCAAGGACGGTAGTCGCGAGATTTACTTCGAGACACTGTTGTCGAGGGAGCGCAAACCCAACAACTCTCCTTAGCCCAACTTGCCGATGACTTCTCTCTCGATCGTTTCGCCCAAGGACCAGACAGGCGGGTCCTTGGTTCACAGGCTCTCCGATCCACGTTTGACAACCTGGGGTCGTCCTAGACTATCTTTGGGCCTACTAGCATGATGATCTAACAACACAAATTCGAGGCAATAACAATGGCATCCTATACCTGTGATAACTGCGGCATGAGTGTCGGAACGATGACGTGCGGTAAATGCGGCAAGGAACTGGTGCACAGCTCACTCACCAAGGATGACGGAAGCTCGGTGCACATCTCCGAATGTCCCGACGGACACGGCAAGATCAAGTCACCGATGTGCTGTGGCCAAGACATGACTTGTTCTATTGGCTGACTGAAGACAGCAACGTCCAGGAGTCCCGATGACGAGAAACCGAGCAATTCCCATGGCCCTGATGAGTACGCTGCTAGTCGCGGCGCCGGTGCTGGCCCAGAGCCCATCGGGAGATTACCGAGATGAGCTGCTGGGTCACTTCGACCGATCCAGCCGCAAGCTCGAGCTTCTATCTGCGGCCATTCCAGCAGAGCTTTACACGTGGAGCCCGGGGGAAGGCGTGATGTCGATCGCGCAGGTCTATATGCACATCGCGCGATACAACTACATGTACTTGGAAGAGAACCTGGATATTGCGCCCCCATCCGGTGTCGATTGGTCCAACTTCGAATCCGTCACCGACAAGGCCGTCGTTGTCGATCTGCTCGGCAAGTCAATCGAACATGTCCGGCTTTCTGTCAAGCGCATGAACGATGAAGATCTCACCCGGCAGACCACGCTGTACGGGCAACAGGTCGCCGGGTGGGCCGTACTTCTACAGCTCGTAGCGCATATGAACGAGCACGTGGGGCAGTCGATTGCCTATGCAAGGATGAACGACATCGTTCCTCCATGGTCGAGGTGAGTGGGCGTCGTGTGAAACAGGTGGGGTGGTAGCACCCGACGACACTCCGTCGAACGATGAGTTTGTCTATGCAGACGCCTGACAGTTGTGTGATACGACCGCCGCCGTGGGTTTCCCGCATGTACCTTCCAACCGCTTCTAAGGGCGCCGGTTCACGTCGATGTTGGTGATCGCGTCATCCAGCCTCATTACGCTCGCGTTGATCTTCTACTCCGTGGGTGTCTGGTCCGAACGGATCGCCCGCTACCTGAAACCCTGGCATGTGGTTGCATTCTGGATCGGGTTCATCTTCGATGTTTCGGGCACGTGGGCCATGCACCGCATGGCCGAAGGACCTTTCGACCTGCGAGAGTCACACACGCTCACCGGGCAGATAGCCCTCTGGCTGATGCTGGTGCATGCCTCGTGGGCCTCGTGGGTGGCGCATAGCGGAACGGATGAGGCGCGGACAGGTTTCCACCGATACAGCATGTTCGTGTGGTTGATATGGCTGATCCCCTATTTCGGGGGGATGTACCTGGGCATGCGTGGCTAGGTGTCGGAGCGTTGAAAAGGAGGAGTACAAATGAGGTCTCTAATGTGCGTGGGGATAGTCTCCCTAGTACTGGCGGCTGGATGTAGTACCGAGGGTGTTCCATTGACCGATGTCGAGCGCCAGGCCTTAGCAACGAGTGTTGACTCAGCTACGCGTGCGTTCGAGCAGGCGCAACGCGCCTTGGATCCACAGCAAGTGCTCGCACATCTGGCAGTGGACTTCTACATGTACAATGACGGAGTACGTGTGGGCCGCGATGAGACGGTGACACAGATCGAACAGACCCTCACGACATTGCGCCATCTAGAGCCCGGCTTTAGAGATATTGAAGTGATGGTGCTGGGCCGCGACGGTGCCGTCGCTTCGTTCACGTTCCACGACAGTCTGGTGGATGCAACGGGCATGACGATGCGCTTTCGTGGGGTAACGACTCTGGTCTGGGAGCGACGGGACCTTGATTGGCTGATCACTTATGCTGACTCGGACCACTATACTGACTTGCTACCCTGAGGTGTGGAAATCACGGACTGTGCCGGTTTCACCACGCGACGATTTTCCGCGGCATTGAGGGGGGCGTTACGTGTCAAGTAGAGCGTGGGAATCACACATGGGCGTCATCTTGGCGTGCATTGGCATCGGTGCATGTGGAACTGACACCGTGAGTCCCGAAGATGTACCCGGTGTTTACGAGCTGCACCAGATGAATGGTTCGCCAATGCCTTACGACTATCAAGGGCTGGGTTGCTGTACCTATTTGAGTGGGGTGATCGATATCAGAACTGGGAGCTACAACGCCGGGCTCACGGCGCGCAACCGTAACACAGGCCTCGTATTCACGGCCGAGGAGTGGGGCGAAGTCGAGATAGACGGGTCGGCTTTGACCTTTCAAAGTGACAGCTTTGACATTGCGCCGTTCCTGTTCGCAGTGGGGAAGATCTCGCGCGACTCGATACTCGTTGCATTCGGCGGGGAAGGCCCAGGTGATCCCGATCAGTTCATTGGATTGTTCGTGGCCTTCTGAGGGGCAATGGGTGCGTGCATGAAGACGGGAGATGGCTTCCCGGACGGTATTGTTCCAGTACCTGCGGTTCCGGAGTGGGCTATGCCCGACGGTACACGAGCTCGATAGCCGTTAGAACGCCCGGGACAAATAGGAGGATCAACAACTAGTGCCATATGATGAAAGCCTGGTGCAGCGCGTTCGCAGGTTGCTGTCCGATCAACGCGCAGTCGAAGAGAAGAAGATGTTCGGCGGCCTCACGTTCATGGTGAGAGGCAATATGTGCTGTGGCGTAGCCGGGCAACGCCTCGTTGTTCGTGTCGGGCCCGATCAATACGAGGCCGCACTGGCCCGGCCTGGAGTACTGCCGATGGACTTTACCGGCAAACCGCTCAAGGGGTTCGTCTACGTCACTCCTGATGCGTGCGCATCGGATGAAGATCTACAGAACTGGGTGAGTCTGGGCAAACGGTTCGCCCTTTCGCTCCGGCCGAAGTAGACATGGTGGACGTTTGACGACTGCGGAAGAGTGTTCGTGATGGATGCTCGTGCAATGATGCCGCATGGGTTGGCATTGCTGGCGCACTTCAACGGGGAGCACGAGGCCCAACTGACAGTTCGGCGCGACGACGGGGTTGAATCCGTATTGCCGGTAAGCCACTTCTTTCGCTCGCCGGATGACTTCTCTTCCATTGAACTAACTGCCCTTGAACTCTGCAAGGGTCACGTGCTAGACATCGGAGCTGGAACCGGGCTTCACAGCTTGGCAATGCAAGCGCAGGGAATGACAGTAACGGCTATCGATATCAGCCCTGAAGCCGTTGAGATAATGTCAAAGATGGGAGTGCAAGACTTACATTGTGATGATGTGTGCCAATTCCGAGGTGGCCCCTTTGACACTCTGCTGATGCTCGATCATGGCATTGGGATGGTGGAAGACTTGCCAGGACTGGGCCGTTTCCTGGCTCACGCACATCAATTAGCGCGCAGTGGAGGACAAATATTGCTGCACTCGCTGGACGTGCGACAAACCGATGACCCGAGCCATCTAGCCCATCATGCAGCCAACCGCCTGGCGGGACGTTATGTTGGGGAGACCCGAGTGCAGTTCGAGTATGAGGGGAGGAGCGGGCCGTATTGCGGCTGGCTGCATGTGGATCCACAGGTCCTAATGCGAGAGGCTGAATCTGCGGGCTGGGAGTGCGAAGTGGTCGCGGAGGCGGAGGGTGGCGATTACCTAGCCCGTCTAATCGAAGTTGTGAACGAGGTTCGAGGGAGATGATATGACGGCCCTACGTGGAGTCGTATGTCTTGTTGTCTGTTCTGTTGCGTCGGGTTGCGGTCCGGGATCGGAGCATACGCTGACTGTTGAAGAGCGGCAGGCAGTAGCCGACACTGTCGGACGGCTGTTCGCTCAAGTTCCTGAGGCAACCAACGCTCTCGATTTCGATCGGCTGCTCGGTTTCTACCGGGAGAGTGACGACCTGACCTATGTCGCGCGAGGCCAAGTCACACGCTCGCATGAGTCCTTTGCGGAGATTATGGATGCTCAATTTGGCCCGGTTGCCGGCGCGGATCTCCGTTGGCTGGACAGATACGTTGATGTCCTAAGCCACGATGTTGCGGTAGCAACGGCTACGTTTGAGTTCACGGCCATGTTGGAGAATGGAGACACGGCACGGTCGAACGGAACGTACATGGCCGCGTATTCACTGCGAGATGGCGAGTGGAGAATCGATCACTCGACGCACACGTTCCCCCTAGACAGGCGATAGTTGGCAGCTCTTGAATCGACCGATAACGTTTGTGGGGGCGTAGGCGCGTGTTGATCGAGCATCGCGGTAGCCGCCCTATTGTGGACGCGTCGTCCTACGTCGCCCCGAACGCGGTTCTAAGCGGGGACGTCACTATTGGGGCCAACTGCAGCATCTTGTTCGGCGCAGTCATCACTGCTGATGGCGGGCCGGTCGAGATAGGCCCCGACTGCGTCATCATGGAAAACGCTGTGCTGCGAGGTACTCCGAAGCACGCAATCAGATTGGGAGCGCGAGTACTAGTAGGTCCCCATGCGCATCTCAGCGGATGCTCGATCGATGACGAAGTCTTTCTGGCGACGGGAACGACAGTTTTCAACGGCGCCACAGTGGGAGTGGGAGCAGAAGTGAGGGTCAATGGGGTGGTTCATGTGAACTCCGTTGTTGCTCCGGATACAACCGTACCGATCGGGTGGGTGGCTGTAGGGGACCCGGCGCAGCTATACGCCCCGGGACAGCACGATGCCATCTGGGAGGTGCAGCGCGAGATGGACTTTCCAGGCACGGTTTGGGGTGTGGATAGGGCTTTGCGGACTGGCGAGAGCACCCGCCGCTACGCCCGCAGCCTGAGGGATCACCATGGGAGGGATGTGGTCAATACGTAGTCGGGACCGTCTAGCAGGTTCCGGGCACCGCCAACGAATCGCCTCTATCATGCGTACCAGAAGGAGTGGTCATGAATAGATCTCGCAGAGAGTTTCTTCAGCTTGCCGCCTCTGGCGCTGCCCTCGGACTCGGGTTCCACCCCAACCGGGGATTGGATCTGTTCCAGCAAGATCGTGAGCGACTCCGCATCCTGGTGCTCGGTGGCACCGGTTTCATCGGTCCGCATATGGTGCGGTATGCCCTGGCAAGGGGCCACACGGTCACGATATTCAACCGCGGGCTAACCAACACGCATCTCTTTCCTGAGGTCGAGAGGCTCAAGGGTGACCGCAACGGAGATCTCGAGGCCCTGAAAGGCCGCACTTGGGATGCGGTGATCGACAATTCTGCCACCAGCACTCCCATTTGGGTACGGTACTCGGCGCAACTGCTGAAAGACTCGGTAGACACTTACCTGTTCACGTCCACCCGTTCGGTCTATTCCGACGTGAGCCAAGTAGGATTGAATGAGGAGACCGGGCCGGTACACGAGGTGGACCGGGCAGATGTTGACAAGGAAGAACGGATTCCGTATGGGCCGGCCAAGGTGTTGTGCGAGATGGAAGCAAACGATGCAATGCCGGGACGGACGTTGATTGTGCGCCCGGGTCTCATAGTGGGACCGGGCGACAACACCGACAGGTTTACCTACTGGCCGGCGCGCATAGACCGTGGTGGTGAAGTGCTGGCACCAGGTGATCCGGGCAACCCCGTGATGTTCATCGACGTGCGGGATCTCGCCGAATGGTACATCCACCTACTGGAGCAGGGCGCCCTGGGTGTGCTCAACGCTCTCGGCCCGGAGTCTCCTCTTTCATTCGCCGAATTGCTGTATGGCATTAGAGCAGTCACGTCGTCTCCGGTTTCGTTCACCTGGGTAGATACGGACTTCCTGTTGGATAGAGAGATCAGGCCGTACTCCGACATGCCTCTCTGGGTTCCGGCACGCGGGGAAAGCGCTGGCTTCCAGCGATTCGACCTGACTAAGCCGCTGGCGATGGGCGTCAAGTACCGGCCGCTCGCGGTCACAGCGAAAGACACACTCGACTACCACTACTCCAGACCGGTGGAACGCCAGCAAGAGATGCGGCCCGGTATTTCGGCCGACCGCGAGGCCGAGTTATTGGCCGCGTGGCATGCAACCTCCGGATGACTGCATCAAAGGGACAGTGGGCACAATGACCGACTGGGTAGCACGCGCACTGAATTTCAAGCGCGGAGAGCTCTCCTTAGGAGTTCTCGCGGGACTTTTCTATTTCTGTGTGCTCTGCGGCTATTTCTTCCTGCGCCCGGTCCGTGAGGCCATGGGGGTATCGGGAGGCATGGGCCAGCTCCGTTGGCTGTTCGTGATGACGTCCATCGCTTCCCTGATTCTCGTACTCCTTTTTGGCGGTGTCGTCAGTCGGCTGGACCGACGGCGCTTCATACCCGTAGGCTACCTGTTTGTCATCGTCTGTCTGATGGGTTTCTCGAGTCTGTTGATCATAGATGCCGGGGCCGGAGGCGGTCTGATCGGCACCGACGCGGAGACAGGTCTTGCTCGCGGTGTGGGCTACACGTTCTACGCTTGGCTCAGCGCAATCAACCTCTTCGTGAACAGCCTCTTCTGGGCATTCATGGTGGACATCTTCAATGTCGACCAAGGCAAGCGGATGTTTGCTTTCATCGGCATTGGCGGCACGCTCGGAGCGTTGGTCGGTGGCTGGGCCACGAACGTCATTAGTGGAATGACGGAGTCGGTCTATCTACCGGTGGGTTTGATGTTGACTGGCGCCGGGTTTTTCGGGGCGGCCATAGCGGTCATGCTGACACTCGATCGCGTGGCGGTTGATTCAGAGCATTCCCGTCTCACAAAGGACAGTACCGCACCCGTTGCACGCGCAGGAGAGCGCATTGGCGGGAGTTTTTGGGATGGCGCAACCGCCGTGGCAACGTCGCCGTATCTCCTCGGCATAGCGACATTCATCGTCTTCATGGCCATTTCCAACACGCTGATCTACTTCACCCAAGCCAACATCATTCTGGACAACACGGATACGTTCAGTCAGCGAGTTGGTAGCTTTGCCCAGTTCGATGCGCTTGCCCAGGGTGCGACGCTGATCACCCAGATATTCATTACGACACGTGTCATCAAACGCCTGGGCGTCGGTTGGACGCTCGCCATTTTACCGCTGGTGACGGTTGCCGGGTTCGCAGTGCTGGCCCTCTGGCCGGTGTACGGCGTGATGGCGCTGTTTCAGGCGATACACAGGGCGACGCGTTACGCCATGTCACGTCCTGCCAGAGAGACCCTGTTCAGCGTGGTTCCCCCGGCAGACAAATACAAGGCGAAGCCGCTCATCGACGTCTTCCTTTACCGGGGCGGAGACGTCGCGGGTGCCGGCATTCAAGGCGCGTTGAGCACATTAGGCACGATGACATTGATGGCAGCGGCCACCGTCCCCTTCGCGGCGGTCTGGTGTGTACTATCGATCGCTTTGGGTAAAGCGCAGCGGCGCAGGGATCCAGCAGAGCAGGCGGCCACCGCGGAGGGTTAGGGCCGCGACCGTTCGTTTCGCTCTCTCACGTGTGTTTATCCGTGACGCGCGTGCCAAGCCTCCAAGACCCGCTTCTCCTTGTCCGGTGCCAAGCCGGCTCGCGGGCTGGCCGTGCGTTCCTCGGGCAGCGTCGCCCACCAGTCGAGCGTATCCTTAGCGGTCAGCGCCAAGGGCCGGAACTTGAGCCCGGCCGCCACTGCGCGAGTGTTGGCGAAACTCGAGAAGCCGGCCATCTCGCCGCGCGGCGGTACCCACGATGTCATCTCCGACCATGCGCGTACCTCGTGCTCGCTCAGGAAATCGGCGTCTACCCAGGTGAATGAGATCTCGGTATTGCTGATCACTGCCCGGATACCGTACAGCAGTCCGGCCATGGTGAGCTGCGACAGCGGACCCACGGCGCTGAAGGTGGCCGGCTTGCGTTGCTCGATCAAATGGATTTGGAACTCGGCCAGGTCGCGCGCGTCGATGTGTTGTGTCGGGTCGTCGGGCGTGCCCGGCGCCATCACCTCACCACCACGAGCCAAGCGAACCGGCCAGTAGGTCCAGCGATCGGAACGGTCACCGGGGCCAACGATCAGACCGGGTCGCACGATGATCGCGCCGGTGGGGAAAGCTTTGCGCGTTTCCTCCTCACACAACGCCTTCAACCCGCCGTACGTCGCTCCGGTAATCTCCTCTACCGTGGGATCCTCCAGTTGCGCTACCGGATCGTCCTCGTTGATTCCGATCTTGCTGTTGTCAGAGTAGACGGATAGCGACGAGGTGAACAGATAGGCCTCGGCACTGTCTCTTGTCAGCTCGGCCGTCTGACGGGTCCAACGAGGGATCGACGAGGAGTTGTCGATTACTGCGTCCCACTCGCGTCCTTTCAAGGCCTCCAGGTCATTGTCGCGGTCGCCTATCAACTTCTCGACTCTGTCGAACACTTCCGGGAGTACAGTGGGCTGCGTCCGGCCGCGGTTGAAGATCGTAATCCTGTGTCCTCGATCCAGGGCGTACTTGATTTGGAACGGGCCGGTAAAGGCGGTACCACCCAGTATGAGAATCCGCAGTGATCTGTCTGCCTGCTGCACACGTGATTGGCTGGGAGTCGTTCGCTCTAGCGTGAATGTCTTGCCCAGCAGCCCAGCGCCCAGCACACCGCCAGCCGCAGTCCTGACGAAATCTCTTCTGGTTCCGTTCATCGGAATCGTTCCCCGGTCAATGTCAATTGGTCGAGCAGCGACTGCTCCTCAGCGAGTCAATAAGCTACGCGTTACCACTGGCCTCTCGCCAGTGTTGTCGCTTGCCAGCAGGAGTCGGGGAGCGCAGCTTATGAAACATGGTGGACATCGTTCGCTACTTTCTGGCACTGCTGGTCGTTGCGACGTTCCCGGGGGCGTTGGTCATCTGGCTGCTGCTACACAGTTTCGTGGATACCTGGCGCCGCCTGGGCCCTGGGATGTCGTATACCTTGCTCGCTAGTGTCGGTGCAGGGATCGCCGGAGTGATCTATACGGTGAGGGCGCCGATCATGGCGGTGGAATTCGGAATCAGCCTTTGGCTTTCCATCGGGGCGATTGTTAGCTACGGGATCGCGGTATTCATCGAGATCAAGTGTCGCAAATATCTGTCGCTGTCTACCCTCGTTGGCATACCGGAGCTCGCCCCGAAACCCGAGAACCAGCGAATGCTCAAAGAAGGAATCTACGGGCGTGTTCGTCACCCCCGTTACCTCGGTCTGCTTCTCGGTGTTCTGGCGGTAGCACTCTTCACGAACTATCTGGCCGCATACCTACTAGTCGCACTATCTACCCTGGGAGTCTTGTGGATCACATCGTTGGAAGAACATGAGCTGACTGTGCGCTTTGGTGGTGAGTACGTGGAGTATAGGAAGCGAGTACCCAGACTAGTTCCGCGGCCTCGCGCCTCGGAATCGTGAGGCTGAATGCATGACAGGTGTGCCACGGCGGATCATAACGTACTTGCTACCTGGTGACTGGATTCTACTAGTCGGGGCCACCGATGCAGACAACGACTACCTCAGCATCAAGCTGGCGGCACCGCAAGACTGGTGGTTCCACGCGGACCATGTCGCTGGAAGCCATGTGATCTTGCGTGCCAAGCCAGACGAGGAGCCCGGACGCGACACACTGCGACAGGCGGCAGCCGTGGCAGCCCACCACAGCAAAGCACGTACGGCGGGGATAGCTCGCGTGTATTGCACACGTGCCAGGTTTGTCAAGAAACCGCGCGGGTCCCACGTCGGCACGGTCGAGGTGGGAAAGGGCAGGGTGCTGAAAGTCCGCGCCGATATCGCCTGTGCGACACGTGTTGACGGGGAAGCCGACTCTAACTGAGGTACACAATGACTGAGATCCCTGATTCGATTTCCGCGTTTCTCAGCGGAAGGCGCATTGCGGTCGCTGGGGTGTCACGCAATCGAAGCCATGTCGGGAATGCCGTCTATCGGAAACTGAGAGACACCGGTTACGAAGCGTTTCCGATCAACCCCAACGCTTCTAAGGTAGAGGGCGTCCGTTGCTATTCGGATGTGAGTGCCTTGCCGGAACAGATCGACGGCCTCGTGGTAACCACACATCCGAGCGTGTCGATCGAGTTGGTGCGACAGTGTGGTGAGCGGGGCGTGGGGCGAGTCTGGCTGCACCGGTCATTCGGCACCGGAAGCGTATCTGAAGATGCTGTGCGAGAGTGTGAGCTGGCAGGGTTGGAGTGCATAGTGGGAGGCTGCCCTCTCATGTTCTGCAAGCCGGTCGATGTTGGACACAAGTGCATGAGATGGTGGCTGCAGCGAAGAGGGCGTGTTCCTCGGTGAGCATGGCGGCGCTCGAGCTAGATCACGTGTTTGTGGCCGTACCTGAGAAAGCCCCACAAGTGTCCGTGCTGACCTCGTGTGGGTTCGAGGAAGGGAATAGGCATCCACATTCAGGTCAAGGCACAGCAAGTACAGGCGTGTTCTTCGAGAATGCATACTTGGAGTTGATCTGGCTCGAGGACTCGGATGCAGCCGGAAGCCCAAGCGTGCGACGCACTCACCTCTACGAGCGAGTCGATCTCGGTCATGAGGCATCTCCGTTCGGTTTCGGACTTAGAAAAGCGCGTAAAGGCAGCCAGCCTCTTCCGTTCTCAACCTGGGACTACCGACCGCCGTACCTTCCGGAAGGGGCCTCGATAGCGATGGGCGTGAATTCGGAGTGCTTGGGAGAGCCGCTGCTATTCGCGTTGCCGTGGAAATCCGGTCCCGGATATGAGTGCCCGGACCATCCCAATGGATCGCATGCCATCACGAAAGTGACACTCGGGATGTCGGGTGCAGCCCACTACTCGGCAGAGCTTCAGAGATTCAGCGAGTTGAATCTCGTTGAGCTGAACAGGGGCACAGAGTCGGTGCTGGAACTCGAACTCGACCGATCCCGTTGCGGGGAAGAAGTAGACCTAAGGCCCGAAGTCCCGTTGGTAATGCGATGGTGATGGACTCAGAGAGCACCGTTTCCACTGGAGTAGCGAATGAGTGATAAGTATAGAGGCTTCTGGGTTGGTTTCGTCGTTGGAGTGGGTGCCACACTCGCAGCATTGGTCGTGGCCATCGTCGTATTCGCGGCCCTACTTACAGGACCGCAGCTAGCCGTACGAGTCGAAATGCCTGACTCGGTCGCCAGGGGTGACATGTTCGTGGTGTTGATCGAGGCCTCCAATCCACATGACCGGGAAGTCGAACTGGATAACATAGATATTCCGGACAGGGTTCTGGAGAGCTTCAAGTTCGTGAGCGTGAACGTCCCCACGTCTGGGGAGCCGCTTGGTGGTTTGGGAACCGAGACCTGGTTTTTCGATTTGACCGTGCAAAGCGGCAGCAGGGAGACTCTGGAGTTTGACGTGAAGGCCATCAGGGCAGGCTCCGCAGTCATGCAGTTCGACGTATGCAACGCTTATGAGGTTTGCACTACGATTGTGCGATCGATCAACATCTCAGGATAATCGACGCGGATGAGCTGAGGACGGAGCTGGTGAAGGCCGAGGGAGGCTCGAGGACGACACTCCACCGCACAACCGAGGGGGCCATATCATGCAAGCTGTTAGAATGCGCCCGACGTTTGCGGTACAACTTCCCTTGCCGGCCGAGGAGTCGATCGGGCGGATTCGTTCGCAAATTGCCGGCTCGGACTCTCGAGTACGAACCCTTTCAGCTGGAAAGTGCGCCGACTTTTTCATCGATGAGGCGGAGCGTCGATTTTGGTCTCCCTACCTCTCCGTCCAGGTCCAGGACTCGGAGGGAGGCTCGTTGCTAAGAGGTCGGTTCTCGCCCCGCCCGGAGATCTGGACATTTGTGATGTTCGTCTACTTCCTGATGGCGTTCGTCATCTTGTTCGGGATCTCATTCGGATACGTGCAGTGGGCCATCGGCGAGTCGCCTTGGGGGTTTCTTGCGGCTCCGGTCGGTGTGCTGGTTATCGTGCTACTACATGCGGCGAGCCTGGTCGGCCAGCGGTTGAGCACGGACCAGACCGAACAGCTACGGGCGAGACTCGACGAAGTCCTCGAAGCTGCGTTCGGTTCTGAGCGTTTGCATAGGGCCGAATAGAAGAATACTCAAGTCAGGGAGTGGCGTAATGGGAATAGGTCGAACGTGGGCATTGTTGTTCGTAGCTGGAGTCGTCATTGGTTGCCGTTCAGGCCAAGACTCAACGACATTGGAGGGGGAACCGTGGTCGATCGACACCCGCTCCTACAGATTGGGAGCGATTGGCGCCTTTGCTGAGATGGTCGGCGCAGGAGTCAAGAAACTGGCATTGAGCGCCCCGATGGATTCCTCAGAGATGGATGCCATAATGGGTGACGCTCTTAGAATCTGTGCCGAACACGACGTGGAGGTTTATCGGGAGACCGACTTTCTCGTGACCGACCTGTTCCCGTCCGATCTGACCGATGGCAAACACGTGCTTTTGATCTATGATGGGGCCACCAAGCAGGAATACCTGGAGTTGAAGGACGCCAAACGCCGTTTGACTGAATCCGACCGATATGATACTAACTCCCGCATCGACATAGCCCGCCGATTCGGTGCCTTACTCAGTTATTCGACTGAGAGAATCGACGCGTTGCTGGTAGAACGGTAGTCGACCCACGTTTACCATCCCTGTCTCCTAGCGGTCCAATAGAGAACGAGCGGCCGGCACAGCAGACTGGACGAAACGTCGGACCAGAGACAGTTGGGAATCCGGGTTCTCGCCGGCCGAAGCGACTTGCGTGCCCGTGAGCACAGCCCCAATCCACTCCTCTGTGTGCCAGGAGCCACCGTCGAGTTGCGGCAAGACCGGCTGATCGGGGTAAGGCCATGGTGTCACGTAGTAGTAAGGCTCGGCGTAATATTGGTCGCCGGGCGTCATACCCACGCCGACCGACCGGATTTGGTCGGGATCCGAAGCTGAGGAAACAGTGATCAAGGTGGCGACGTCGAAATGATGTGGCCAACAGCGCACCGGAGAGGCACCTGGATTGGCCGACTCGACTTCCGAGAGCACCAGGAAGGAGTTTGCATACCAGCGTGCCAGTTCTGCAAACGATTCCCCCTCCTTTGCATCGAAACTGGCAGATTCGCCGACAGGATGGGCTGGCAACTCGGGGCCCGTTGGCTGAAGTGAAGTGACAGTCAGGCGACCGGCGCTGTGCTTCGCGAGGGCCGCCGTGAGCCATGCGTACCCGTCATCCAGGGTCTTGCCGTCCAATTTGAACTCTTCGATAGGTTGTCCTCGATCGGTCAACACGACCAAG
This sequence comes from Gemmatimonadota bacterium, assembly GCA_039588335.1. Classification (GTDB taxonomy): domain Bacteria; phylum Gemmatimonadota; class Gemmatimonadetes; order Gemmatimonadales; family GWC2-71-9. The sequence continues at coordinate 16,134 of JBDGZZ010000043.1, forward strand.
GTCAACTCGGGCAACCTCAGTCCCACCTGCAAGGCGGGCTCCTGTCCCACCGGTCGCGCCACGAGTGTATCGCTGGCGGCGAGCCAGCCCAGATTGGCGTGGCTTGCATCCGGTTCGGGTTCGAGAAACGTGATCGGCGCTGAGGCGATGATCTGCGTTGCCCAGTGAAGTTGCAGTCTCGCGTCGACCAAGTGGTTGGAAGGCGTATTGCCCAGTCCTGCCCAATTCATGTCTCTCTCCTTACACCAAAGCCGGATCGGTCATTACTTCGATGAGACTGGGACCATCGTGCTCGAGGCCGCGTTGCAGAGCGCCGTCCAGGTCAGACGCCCGCGTGACCCGTATACCGAGTGCATCGCACAGTCCGGCGTATTCGGCGAAATTCGGATTGTGCAAGGAAGTCTGCCACACATCCCAATGCCCTGCTCGTTGTTCTTTGGAGATCTTTCCCAACTCATTGTTGTTGAGTAACACGTGCGTGATGTCCATGCCGTATTTCACTGTTGTCGTAAGCTCGGCCATGTATTGGCCGAAACCACCGTCACCGGTAACCGCCACCACCCGCCGGCCTCGGAACGTCGGATCATCTTCTTGTGTAGCTGCCCACGCGCCGATTGCGGCGGGGTACCCGAACCCGATGGAACCAAGGTAGCCTGACATCAATACAGACTGGTTGGTGCACTCGAAGTAACGTCCAAAGGAATATGTGTTGTTGCCGACGTCGACCGCGATGATTGCGTCTTCCGGCACGTGTCGTGTCATGGCAGCGAACACTGAAGCTGAGTTGATCCCGTTGCCGAGATCTTCGTGCAGTCGGCGTTCCTTCTCAGACCGCCAGATCGACCACCGCTCGGCTACCGCGGCGCGTTGATCCACGGTGTCGATGTCGGTGAGAGCTTCGGCGAGGATTCGGACCGTAACGCCGATCTCTCCCCAGACCGGTACCTCTACGGGATGGAATTTGCCAAGCATCATGGGATCGAAGTCGACCTGGATGGTGGGGATCTTGGGCGTGATGCCCGTGTGGTTGCTGAAGCTCGCGCCAAGAACGAGCAGGCAATCAGACTCATTCATGAACCAGCTGGCTACGGGAGTGCCGGAACGGCCGAGCACGCCCGCGCCCAGCGGGTGCCGGTCGGATATGAGTCCCTTTGCTTTGAACGTCGTTAGCACGGGACACTGCAACAGTTCAGCGAGTTGGGTGATGGCGGGCATGCTGAAACGCGCACCGTGCCCGACGATGATCACCGGTCGCCTGGATCTATGTAACAGATTCATGGCTCCTTCAACCGCTTCGTTCGGTGGCTGTACCGTCCGTGCCGTAACGCGTCCGATGGCGCTACCTGCGGCCGCGCCTTCAAGTGCCGGAAGGGTCTGGACTTCATCGGGAAATATCAAGTGCGATACGCCACGGTTCAGTATCGCACTCTTGAGAGCGAGGTTCACGAGCTCCACGTGTCTGCTGGTGTGCAACACCAGTTGTGTCCACTGGGCGACCTTCCCGAAGGCGGCCTGGAGGTCAATTTCCTGAAAGGCGCCCGGGCCGAGCACTTGGGTATTCACTTGGCCGGTCAGGGCCAAGACCGGAGCCCTGTCCACGTTTGCGTCCCACAGACCGGTGAGCAGGTTGGTGGCTCCCGGTCCTGCGATCGCGAAGCAGGCCGCCGGCCGTCCGGTCAGCTTGCCGTACGCGGATGCCGCAAACGCCGCCGCTCCTTCGTGACGGATCCCGAAGTACTTGAGATTCCCATTTTCTTCCTGACGCCGAATTGCGTCAGCCAAACCGAGGTTCGAGTGCCCCACCATGCCCCAGACGGTCCGTATTCCCCAGTTGACCATGGTCTCCACCATTAGGTCGCTCACGGTCGGGACGTGTGGAGCTGCTTCTTCCATTGCGACGTAGACGCCGTCTTCTCTCACATCGACAGGATACGTGGCCACTCCGTCCTCGAAACTGCCGGGCGAGCGACCCGTAACGGGATGGAAGTCCCAACCGTGCCAGGGACAGCGCAACCAACCGTTCTCGATCGATCCCTCGCCAAGCGGACCAGATTGATGGGGGCAGGCGTTATCGAGGGCGTGGTAGCCGCCCTCGAAATGGGTCATGCATACCGTTTGGAGACCGCATGTCACCGACTTCACGCGTCCCTCCGGTAACTCATCTGTCTCCAGGGCCTTGTACCACACTTTCTGTCTGTCGGATGACGGCGGATCGCGGTCCATCAGATGAGTCTCCTTGGCTCATGGAAGTCGGGGACGTTTGTGAAAGAGTGAAACACACGACGCTCGCGATTCGTTCCCGGTCATGGTTCCATCCCTACATCATTGCGGTAGATTTGTACGCTGTTGTAATCCGGATCGAACTTAGCCGATACCAAAGGACATCGTAATGAAGACCGTGATAGCCGTACTGCTAGCAGCATTCGTCAGCACGAGTTGCAGCCGGCCCGAGATAGATCGTGCCGATATCGAGCGTCTAGTCACCACTTTGAGCGCGGACGACATGGAAGGGCGCGCCACGTTCTCAGCGGGAATCGAAAGGGCGCAGGAGTTCATCGGGGCCGAGTTCGATGCGATTGGCCTGGAGACGCTGGACGGACTCGACGATTACGTACAGCAGTTCCACGCCTACTCGATATCGCCCCAAGAAGTGAACGTCGTGCTGAACGGGCGTGAGATTGACAGCGAGCAGTTCATAGCGCGGGTGAATGAGGAGTCGATCAAGTGGACATCTACCGACGACTTGAACGTACAAGTAGTCGGTCCTGACGGTGACCTGAGAACAGCAGTATTCGGTGCGTTGAGGGGCTCCGGCAACAATCTCGTTCTAATACACGATAGCCACAGCGACACCTTCGGTCGCTACCAGAGGTTTCTGGCGCGGCCGGGCTACTCGCTGGAGCCCACGGAGGGTGCCAACGCGGTATTCGTGCTGAGTCGGGACAGTCGGGTGAGAACGCTCGACGTCGAGATCACGAGTACCAGAGAACAAAGCCCGCTTGCCAACGTCGTTGGTGTGATTCCCGGCCGGCGCAGCGATGAGATCGTGCTGTTCTCAGCGCATCACGATCATGTCGGCTTCAGCCAGCCCGTCGGGGGAGACTCGATAATGAACGGGGCGAACGACGATGCCTCGGGAACAGCGGCCGTAATAGCGCTGGCGAAATACTTCGAGGCGTCGGGCAAACCGGAGCGGACTCTCGTATTTGCAACGTTCACGGGAGAGGAGATGGGTGGCTTTGGGTCAGACTACCTGTCCCAGCAGATCGATCCGGATCAGATCGTTGCCATGTTCAACATCGAGATGATCGGCAAGGTCGGGAAGGATGGCCCCAATACCGCGTGGATTACGGGATTCGAGGAGTCGGACTTCGGCGAGATCTTGGCACAGGCAGCGCAGGGGACCGAGTACTCGTTTTCCGGCGATCCGTATCCCGACGAAAACCTGTTCTACAGATCGGACAACGCCACGTTCGCCCGTCTCGGTGTGCCGGCCCACACCATATCCACCACGCCGATCGACGTCGATGAGGACTACCATCAGCTTTCGGATGAAGCGGAAACGCTGGACATCGATCACATGACGGCCATCATCAAGGCGATAGCCAGTGCAGCGGCGCCTATCATCTCGGGTGAAGCGACGCCGACACGGATCGATGCTTCCGGGTTGAACTGAATCATTATGAGACTCTGGAGCCACAGCCTCTAATCGGGTGACTCCTTACGGGAAGGTACGGATTCTCATGTCGATGGCACAGTTGACTCGCAGGCAACTCGTGGCGCTGTCTCTCGTCGCTGGCGTGTGCGTTTTGAACTTCGCCTGTTCCGGACGTCAAGAGGCTCCACCCGAACCGTCAGGTCCCCCAACCGGGTCGTATGAAGACTTCACCCCGGAAGAACTGGTACGGGTCTTCGATCTGCGCGAAAACGATGTGCCTGTTAGGGAGCAGCCGGGGTGGACTCCTCCGCAAAGAGTGGTTGTCGTTGTTCCCGAGGAGTGGGATCGACGCGAGGAGCGAATGGCATTCCTGCAGACAGTCGCCCCCGGTGTCGAACTCATCCCGGTCAGGAGTGGTGCAGACGCTTACGATCGCGGCGTGCTGGCAGATGCACAGGTGGTACTCGGAATGGGGTGCTCGGCCAGTCTGATGTCGGAGATCGGCCCGGAAGTTCACTGGATTCAGTCGGGGAGCGTCGGAGTAGCGCGGTGCTTTACGAGCGGGACACCGCCCGGAGAGACCAACCGGATTCTCCGGGAACGCAACATTGTGGTCACCTCGATTCGTAGCATGACCGCGCGCGCTATAGCCCAGCATTCCCTCACGATCATGCTCTCGTTGATCGGTGGTATGGACATCCACCACGACCGGCAGGAGAACCACGTGTGGGGGAGAACGCAGACAGACGTGGTGAAGGACAAGAACCTGGATATGGAGTTCCAGGATCAGACACTGTTGGTTGTCGGACTTGGGAGTATCGGTACGGAAGTTGGTCGACTCGCCCACGCACTGGGTATGCGCGTGATCGCAACTCGTAACAGCAGCAGGTCCGGACCGGCTTTCGTCGACTACGTCGGGCTCTCGGACGAAATGTACGAGCTTGCCGGTCAGGCCGATGTGGTGTACGCGTCGGTACCCAACACCCCCGACACCCAGGATATGTTCGACGCCCAGTTCTTCGACGCAATGAAGGAGAGCGCGTATTTCGTGAGTATCGTGCGGCTCCCGGTCATAAACTGGGACGACTTGAAGGATGCGCTCAGGTCAGGGTCGATTGCGGGGTTTGGGGCGGATGACCTACCTCAGGACGACTTCGAACTCTGGGACATGCCCCGGGTAATCATGACGCCGCATGTGTCGGACTACTCCAACCGATATCGCGACAATCAGTTCCTTCTCTATCGCGAGAACCTCCGCCGTTATGTCGGGGGCGACAAGATGTTGAATGTAGTCGACCTTCAGCGTGGGTACTGAAGCTCTACAGACTTACAGACACCAGCGGAAATCGTCCACAGAGCGAGAGAGGGAGCAGAGACGAGGCATACGCGGCGGCGGCGGTCCTGTTACCGCACGGCCACGTAGTCTTCCTCGAACGCCGCGGCGCTCACGTCGTTCGAGAGGACAAGAAGAGCTGTTCATTTGTATTCCCTCCAATGGACCCACCGGTAGACTAATCTCGATCTTCAGATTTGAAATGGAAGAATTGCGCGGATGTCCGATACATATCGCGCAGGTCCTTGGGCACTACATGATGTCGATTCTGGTCCAGGAGTTTCTAGACAGCTCCGATAGACGGCGTCCAGACACACACATACCCGCCTGCAACCTTACAGCGGCTCACCGTGTCTATTCCATAGGTACCTGAGCCCAAGTCCAACCTCGGAGACGTATCACCATGCGCCGAATTCACGCCGTTGTAACCGCGCTGGCCGTGTCGGCCGCGGCCGCTCAGGCACAAACGCAGTCAATCTCTCGTCAGATCGACCGCGCGCCAGACGGCCCGATCCGCATGTCATTCGAGACTAGGCCAGAGGTGTGCGGGAACGGCAGATCGATCGGCGAAGATACGCCGGACGGATTCGTGCTCCACACCTTCGGGAATCACGGATACTCGATCGACACCTACGAGAACTGGGTCCCCGACTGTCATCGTGGTCCCTTACGGCTGGTCGTAACCATGAGCGGGGGACGGGTCATAGACCTATCGGCCGCCGTTGGGGTTGAGTGGAAGAGTGCCGCCGGTGTTACCGACCTCGGCATGGTTGAATCAGCTGAGGCCGCGAGTTGGCTCCTCGATGTCGCTGCCGAAGGCAACGACGACGTAGGGCGGCTAGCGTTCCTCGCGGCCGATGCGGCGGCGAACGCCCAGATTGCTGACCGGTTCCTTGACATGGCGGAAGACAGGGGACTGGACAGCGACGTGCGGGAACGGGCCATGCGATGGGTGAACCGCGCCGCAGCGCGCGAAGGAAAGAGTGACGCGGCCGATGAATTGTTGCGGAAGATAGCCGAGTCAAAGGATGACGTGCACGATGTGAGGGAACGAGCGATCAGAACGCTGCGGGCCACTGCCGCGAACGATGCCCACCTGCGGACGCTGTACGGGCGGCTCGGCGATCGCGAACTCAAGGAGCGGGTCATTCGCCGCCTCGGTGAGTCGCCGTCGACAGACAACGTCCAATGGATTGGTGCGATCGCTACGACCCGTGGAGAGTCGATGGAGTTACGCGAGCGGGCAATTCGCGTGATTGGCGACGAACTTGATCGCCCCGATGACGTGCTAGACATGTTTGATCGCCTAGATCATCCCAACCTGAAGGAAAGGGCTCTGAGAGTAGTAGCCGAGCACAATGGACCT